>CAYUEH010000888.1:0-2017 GCA_964442465.1 uncultured Laspinema sp.
GAATTCAGCAAAACCCAATGTTTAAACAGGTCTAAACTTTCTTCTTTTAAAACATCTCCGACTAATTCTACATCACTTCCAAACTGTTTGAGTTCTTGACAGGAAAGGTTGAGCTGAGTAAACCCGATCGCACAAGCATCGTCTATCCGAGTTCCAAACACAATTTTATCCAGTTTGGCCCAATAAGCCGCAGTAAAACACATCGGACAAGGTTCGCAAGTGCTATAAATCACACAACCGGATAGGTCTAGGGTATTTAATTTTTTGGAGGCAGCCCGAATGGCATTAACTTCGGCATGGGCGGTAACATCGAGGCTACTGGTACAGATGTTATGCTCACAGCTTACCACTTCTCCGTTTTTGACGATACAAGAACCAAAGGGATCTTCCCCTTGGTTGACTCCTTCCATTGCTTTGGCGATCGCCAGTCTCATAAAGTCTTCATCACGCTTGATTTGACTTGCCATATTAATCCTTTTTTCTCTATTCTAATTTTTTGAATATCTATTATTATAACGGCAAAGAATAGAATTATCCTCTGTTTTTTTCACTAGACTTCTTGCCGAATTCTAAAAAGCCCCCCTTCTTAAGGGGGGTTGGGGGGATCTCTACTCCATGAAAGCAAGAACTCTCATAAAAATCTCTCGGTTCATAACTTGCCTAATTCTATGCGACTGACTTCTTTGGATGTGTTTCGCGGCATGGCGATCGCCAGTATGATTCTGGTCAACAACCCCGGTAGCTGGCAGCAGGTTTATCCCCCGCTTCTCCATGCTCCCTGGCATGGGTTCACTCCCACGGACCTGATTTTCCCCGCATTCCTATTCATCTCTGGGGTGGCAATGGCCTTTTCTTTTGCCAAATACACCCACTCCCCCAATTCCCCCCCTGCTGCTCCCGTTTACGTCAAAATCCTCCGTCGTGCGCTGATTCTCTTCGGCTTAGGCTTATTTTTGAACGGTTCAACCCTCGTCCTGAAGACTTTACTTCAGGGTCACCCCCTGGATTTTGGCACCCTGCGGATTATGGGAGTGTTGCAGCGGATTAGTTTAGCCTATCTCTTGGGGGCGATCGCCATCCTCAACCTCTCCCGTCGTCGTCTGGGATTCCTCTGCCTTGCCATTCTCCTCGGATATTGGTTCGCACTCACCCAAATTCCCGTTCCCGGTTATGGTCCCGGGGATTTATCCCCCAAAGGTGCCGGGACCCTCGTCGCCTATCTCGATCGCCTGATTTTGACACCCCCCCATATTTTGGGCGATGGCAGCTTTGAACCCGAAGGATTGCTCAGTACCCTCCCCTCAGTCGTCACCACCCTCCTAGGCTTTTTTATCGGGGATTGGTTGCAGAAACAACCCGTCACCTCCCGCACCAGTCTGCAAATGGCCGGAGTTGCCGTTATGACAATGATCACCGGCTCACTCTGGGGCCTGGTTTTCCCGATTAACAAACAACTCTGGACCAGTTCTTTTGTAGTGTTGAGTGCCGGTTGGTCCCTCCTCTTATTGGCCGCCTGTTATGAACTGGTGGAGGTCCGCCAATGGCGAAGCTGGGCTTTTCCCTTTAAGGTGATGGGACTCAATGCCATCTTTGTCTTCGTTGCCTCGGGGTTTTTGGCCCGAATTTTGCTCTTTACCCCCGTCAGTACCGCCACCGATGCGCCTAGTTTGTATTCCTGGATGTATCGCAATGGGTTTGTCCCGATTTTGGGTGAACTTCACGGGTCCTTTGCGATCGCCCTGGTGACCCTGCTCTTTTGGACTTGGATTCTCTGGGGTCTCTACCGTCGTCGCTGGTTCTTCAAGCTGTAGCAGCAATACCCGGCGGGGAATAAATCCTTGCAAGAGTAAGGTTTTTACCTCCGGTCCCCTCCCCTTGGCAAGGGGAGGGTTAGGGTGGGGTTCTCTTGACGTGGCGATTCCCTACGGGATAGCTCCGCTTACCGCCACGTCAAGCACTCTTGCAGGCGATCTCGACTGTAGGGAAGCTGAGGAAACCTCTTTCTTTGTGAGGTGGC
>CAYUEH010000889.1:0-2017 GCA_964442465.1 uncultured Laspinema sp.
AAAGTTTTGCTGAGATTTTCTTTGGCAATTGTGTGGCGATGGGGGTTGCCTGTGTCACCGCTGACCCTGCCACGGTGAGAAAGTTGCAAGAGGCGATCGCTGGTAATCCTAACCTGGAAATGACCTTAGATTTAGAGGCGAGACAGGTGCAGTTCCAAGGATTCAATGCATCGGTTAATATGGCAGCAGGTCCCCACCAAATGCTCACCACGGGCACCTGGGATACTTGCGGACAATTGGTTGGTAATCGCGATGCCATCCGCACCACCGCTGCTCAATTGCCCTATCTCGCCTGGAAATAGCGATCGCAACTATTGATTGTAACAGGGGGAACCTACCCCCTCAATACTTTAAATTTTTTAGCGAGTTTAGCAATTAGGTAGGGATTTCAACCCTTACTCGATAAAAAAATCCATGCTCAACATTCCCCATCTGATCAGTCAAGAACTCTCCGTTAATCTGTGGCAAGTCGAAAATGCCTTAGAATTGTTGCAGGAAGGAGCAACGATTCCCTTTATTGCCCGATATCGGAAAGAACGCACCGGGTCGTTAGACGAAGTTCAGTTACGCGATATTGCGGAACGGTTTGCTTACATTACGGAAATTGAAGACCGGAAAAAGGTCATTTTAGAGGCCATTTCCCAAGCGGGAAAACTCACCGATGAACTGAGGCTCAAAATTGAATCCTGTCAGCAAAAAACTGAACTCGAAGACCTCTATCTCCCCTATCGCGCCAAGCGTCGGACTCGCGCCACCGTTGCCCGAGAAAAAGGGTTAGAACCCTTGGCGGAGTGGATTGCTGCGCTGAATCTGAGTAAAGCAACGGCCAGTTTAGCGGCAGAAGCGGCCAAATATCTTTCCCCAGAAAATGGCATTAACACAGCAGAAGATGCCCTCCAAGGTGCTTCGGATATTTTAGCAGAAGCGGTCTCGGAACGGGCCGAATCTCGGGCCTATTTGCGGGATTATTTCTTACAGGATGGCCGATTTGTCTCCCAAATTAAGGATGAGCATCCCGAAGGCAGTACCAAATATGAAATGTATCGGGATTATCAGGCCAAAGTCAAGGAGATTGCGCCTCATAACCTGTTAGCTTTATTTCGGGGAGAAAAGGAGGAGATTCTTACCCTGGATTTGGATTTTGATGAGTCTCAGGTGTTGGGATATTTGGAGTCTCAGGAGATTAAAACCAAGGTTCCAGAGATTAAAAACTTTTATCGGGAGATGATAAAAGATGCGTTTAATCGGTTGATGAAGAATTCTCTGACCACTGAGGTGCGATCGCTCAAAAAACAAGAGGCGGATCTCGCTTCCATTAGCACCTTTGAATCTAATTTACGGGAGTTATTACTCTCGGCACCGGCGGGGATGAAACCGGCGATCGCCATTGACCCCGGATTTAGAACCGGATGCAAAGTCACGGTCCTCGATGGCACCGGACAGTTTTTAGAATATCACACCATTTTCCCCCATACCGGGGACCGGCAGCGCCTAGAAGCGGCCAAAACCATTAAAACCCTGATTGCTAAATATCAAATCGAATTGATTGCCATTGGCAATGGCACCGCTGGACGAGAAACCGATGCCTTTATTGGCGAAGTAATTAAAACCTGTACTCCCCCACCGATTAAGGTGATGGTGAATGAATCCGGTGCTTCAATCTATTCTGCCAGTGATGTGGCGCGGGAAGAGTTTCCCGATTTAGATTTAACGGTTCGGGGTGCGATTAGTATTGGACGTCGCCTGCAAGATCCATTAGCGGAATTGGTGAAAATTGACCCCAAATCTATTGGTGTGGGTCAATATCAACATGATGTAGACCAAAAGTTACTGCGGAAAAAATTAGAGGAAACGGTAGAAAGTTGCGTCAACTATGTTGGCGTAGATTTGAATACTGCTTCTAAAGAATTACTGACCTTTGTTTCAGGATTGACGCCAACCATTGCTAAAAATATTGTCACTTATCGCAATGAAAATGGGGCGTTTAAAAATCGTCGTCAATTGCTGAAAGTGGCAA
>CAYUEH010000890.1:0-2015 GCA_964442465.1 uncultured Laspinema sp.
TAATACAAACTAATACCATAGACCCTTCAGATGTGCTGAATGTAATGCACTCTTTATCGCGACGTTGCTGGGTGGAAAAACGAGACGATCGCTACCGTCTGTCTGTTGTCATGACTCAGTATATCAAGAGTCTCATCCCTTTGTAAACCAGGCAAAATGGCTATCTCTATCTGGTGAAATCTCCATCCCACGGGGCTTTTAGGCTTGGTCAGCCAGGAAGGGGGGAGAGATTTGTTGGGGATGTCCGATGGGTTGGAAAAAGTTTTTAAAACTCACCGGATTTTCTGAATGAGTTTTGTTTTTATTAAGACACCGATGATTATCAACTGTCTATTTTAGAATAACTAATGAAACAATCCTGAAATTTTTATGGGTACTTGTAGGAGGGGATGACCAATTTACCCATACCATTTTCATGTTTAAGCAAGTCGCCTTTGTTGTCTTTTTTGGTTTAGTTCTTGGTACGGTAATTGGGGTGCCACAAGTCCAAAATAATCTCAGTAAGACTACGGAATTTGACAGTTCAAATCATACCCATTGGGTCAGTTCAGTCACTCAACAAAATCCGGATGAAAAAAAATGTACGATTCCTCGGGGTACGGGAAGAAGAGATGACTGTTCTAGTGAAGCATTTACACAATCGATTTCTCTGGAGATGAGAACAGACGCTTTGGCCGGTTAATGAATATCAATTTGAGTGTCATGGTTAAACCCAGTAGTTCCCCTACTGGGTTTTTTCAGGGGTGGGAAATGTAGGGTTGATTCGCGAATCAACCCTACATTGAGATTTTTATGCGTAAGTCCCACCAATTCAGGGACCCTAACCCTCGCGGATCTCTGTTCCAGGGATGGATGTAGCGATCGCCTCTCAACGAATGCAACAATAGAATACCTGTTCACTCAATGAAAGACGTTAACTAACTCATGCCTGCTGTTCCTGAATCCCTCTCCGGTAACCAAATCCGCGACAAGTTTCTGAATTTCTATGCCGCTAGGGGTCATCAAATCCTTCCCAGTGCCTCGTTAGTCCCAGAAGACCCCACGGTTTTACTCACCATCGCCGGGATGCTGCCGTTTAAACCTATTTTTCTCGGACAGCGCACTCCGGAATTTCCTCGCGCTACCACGTCCCAAAAGTGCATCCGCACCAATGATATCGAAAACGTCGGACGCACCGCCCGCCATCATACCTTTTTTGAGATGTTGGGCAATTTTAGCTTTGGGGATTACTTCAAAGAACAGGCGATCGCTTATGCCTGGGAACTCTCCACCGAAGTCTATGGACTCCCCAGCGATCGCATTGTCGTTAGTGTCTTCCGCGAAGATGACGAAGCATTCAAGATCTGGCGGGACCAAATCGGCATTCCCCCCCATCGGATTAAGCGCATGGATGAAGCGGATAATTTCTGGGCCTCTGGTCCCACGGGTCCCTGTGGTCCTTGTTCAGAATTGTATTATGACTTTCATCCCGAACTCGGGGATGACAACCTTGATTTAGAAGATGATACCCGCTTCATCGAATTCTATAACCTGGTTTTCATGCAGTACAACCGGGATGCTGAAGGCAATCTCACCCCGTTGGCAAAACAGAATATTGACACGGGATTAGGGTTGGAACGGATGGCGCAAATCCTCCAAAAAGTTCCCAACAATTATGAAACGGACCTGATTTTCCCGATTGTCAAAAAAGCGGCAGATATTGCCGGAATTGATTACGCTACGGCAGACGAAAAAACCAAAGTCTCTCTCAAAGTGATTGGGGACCATTCTCGCGCTGTGGTGCAGATGATTGCTGATGGGATTACTGCGTCTAATATTGGCAGAGGGTATATTCTGCGCCGGTTAATTCGTCGCGTGGTGCGTCATGGACGATTAATTGGGATTCAAGGGGTGTTTACTGCCGAGGTGGCAGAAGCAGCGATCGCCTTGGGAGAAGGGGCCTATCCCAATCTGCGCGATCGCGAGGCAAGTCTGAAGGCGGAACTGCAACGGGAAGAAACTCGGTTTTTAGAAAC
>CAYUEH010000891.1:0-2004 GCA_964442465.1 uncultured Laspinema sp.
TGCCCACCCTACAATTGCTTGAACTGGCTCGTTTTGAAAGACCTATCACAACCGGATTGGGTATGAGAAGGCGATGGGTTCTGCTTCCTGACCCGGATAGGGGGGGGACGAACGTTCCAAAATGCGATCGCCACCTTTGCCTTGAGACCCTTTAACCTTGATCCCCTTTGTTGCGCGATCGCCCTTGGGGGTGATTTTAAAAAACTTATGCAGCCAGCTTTCCTCCACTGCATCAACCCAGATTGTCCAAGTCCCACCGGCCAAAGTCCGAGTCAGCACTTTTGTGACAGTTGTGGCACCCCGCTGATTTTAAATCGGCGTTACCTCCCCTTACAAAAATTAGGGACCGGCGGTTTTGCGGTAACCTTCACGGTTTATGACCGGCAGACGGACCGGGAACGAGTCTTGAAGGTGTTGGTTGAGCGATCGCCCAAAGCCTTGGAACTCTTTGAACAAGAAGCATCCGTCTTAGCCAGTTTGACCCATCCCGGAATTCCCAAGGTCGATCGCGACGGTTATTTTCACGTTTCCCTCAAACATCCCCAACCCCACTCCCTTCCTTGTCTCGTCATGGAAAAAATTGAGGGGTTAACCTTGGATGAAATGCTCCATCGCGATTATCCTCAAGGGTTTCCCGAGGAGATGGTGGTGGATTGGTTGATGCAGGCAGCAGATATATTAGAAGAGTTGCACCGCCATTCCATTATTCACCGGGACCTCAAACCCACCAATCTGATGGTCCGCACCGGATCCACTCTGGCCAATCCGGGGACTCCTTTCTCCTTATTTAATAGAAGGATGGGGGGAAGTGCAGGGGGTCAACTGGTGGCGATCGATTTTGGCGGGGTGAAACAACTCAGTGGTAAGCAGGCGAGTTCCACCCGGTTGTTTTCCCCGGGTTACAGTCCTCCGGAACAGATGATGGGGGGGTCCGTGGGACCGGCAGCGGATTTTTATGCCTTGGGTCGAACTGCGATTTTTCTGCTAACCGGGCGATCGCCGACAGACTTTGATGATGGAATGTCGGGAGAATGTCGCTGGCATCCTCATGCCAGGGTGAGTCTGAATCTGGCTAATGTCATTGATGAAATGCTGGAGTTTCAGATTGACAAACGATTAGATAGTGCCACAGAACTGCAAGGACGACTGGGACAAGGTTCGTATTTAAAAACCTTAGTCCGCCAGCGGAATCAGGGACTCGGTGGCCGTTTGGCGGAGTTTGCAGCGGTGGCATCTGGGCGCAGTCTGCAATTTTGCTGGGGAGTAGGAACTGTGGTAATTAAGGCGATCGCCACCCTAGGTTTAGTCAGTTACAAAACCCTAGAAGGCATCCTAATCACCACTTTAGATCTGATTAGTTGGGTCTTTACCGCCTGCTTTGATACCTTATTAGGCACAATTTTAGGCGGATTGGGTGCGAGTGTTGGTGCTGGTGTTGGATTTGCCTTAGCCTATTGGTTACCTGTCGGCAGCCGACTCAGCAGCCGCCTAAGTGAGTTAATCGCACAATGGTTTCCCAACCTGGAACTGACAGTCCATCCAGTTGCGATTTTATTTGGGATGGCGGGTTTAGGCACAGCATTGGGATTAACCGAAGCGGGAAGTTTCGGACAACGAAGACGATTTATTGTGGCTGGCTTGATGGGAGTATTTGGGTATGGGTTAGGATGGTTTGTATTAGCGGTGAGTTCAAGCGGTGAGACCCTAGCTGCACCGGATTTAGTCGGATTTACGGCCATTGCGATCGCCTCGATTACCCTGGGGTTAGGATTGCCCAAACCGCAACTGTTCCATGCCACCATGAGTGCGATCGGGACGGCGATCGTGATGGCCGTCTTTCTGTATAGTTCATATTTTCCCCTAATTTTAGACCTATTTTCCGCCACCTCCGGAATCGGAATGCCACAATTTTGGGATAGCATCGCCTTTTTTGCCCTCCTGGGAATGACCGGCAGTTTTTGTCTCGGTTGTAGTTACTATTTACTCATGCCCGTGTTGAGACTG
>CAYUEH010000892.1:0-1998 GCA_964442465.1 uncultured Laspinema sp.
CTGTAGAGGCGATTCTCGAATCGCCCCTACAAAGACACCTTGACAGGGCTAGCTGTAAAAACCCAAACAAAAGCCCCCATCAATGGGGGCTTTTTTCGAGCTTGAAAAGGTGAAATATCAGTAAATCCAAAGAATTCACGCCCTGGGACTGCCAGGGTAGCAGGGTTTAAAGCGTCCAACTGGCTTCGTGGAGGCGATGCTTGCGAAAACTGGCGCGGATGTGGCTCGAATAGCTCAGTGCTCGCAGGAACTGTTCAGCCAATTCTTTGATGGAGTTCGACAGGGGTCGAGATGTGGTCGTCGTTTGAGTGTCATTTTCCATGACTTGATCCTCTTTTTCTGGATAGGGGTTGGCAGAGTTGTCGAGTTCTAACCATCCTAGTTCTAGCTTATATCATCCTAGACCATTTATTAACAGAGAATTTAGAACCACCTGAAAATGGGAAACAGGATAGGATTTCCACTCAACAGTTATATTGTCCCATTTTTTGTTAAAGTAGTCGGTGATGATATCGAGTAGAACTGGGTGATACTTTCGCCCATCAAAGGCGATCGCGGTCACAGGGTCAAGGGGTTTAGGCAACCCGCATCAATAGCACTAGGTCACTTTCTACCGTAGGCTGAGGCGGGGGTGAGGTTTCCGAAGGGACGGAATTCGACTCAGGAGATTTTTGAAAGAAGTAGGTAATAATTTCCATGATAGATGCGTTTTTTAGTTCGATGAATCAACTATGAGCCATCGGGGAAACTACTGACGAGAGCTTGTGGCAGTCTTTAAATTGGTTGTTTCATCTTCCCCGTGCAACGGTTTTAACCGGGCCAACACCCTTGAAACCGTGGACAGTTGGAAAAGTGGCGATCGCATCCGAACTAGGATAAAATACTGAGTGTTACTGCCGCCTTTCCCCAATCCCTCATGGTTCTATCTGACTCCTCCACTGCTCATCCCGGGCCTGACCCGACCCACGATCACGATTCCAGCGGGTTCCACACCCACCCGAGTCACGATCATGACGCCGACAGGCACTCCCATGTTCATGTTCACAGCGAAGAGTCCCTGCGTCGCCTCGTCAATCGCCTCTCTCGCATTGAAGGCCATATCCGGGGCATTAAAACAATGGTTCAAGAAAGCCGTCCCTGTCCGGAAGTCCTCTTACAAGTGGCTGCCGTTCGCGGTGCACTCGATCGCGTCGCCCGCATCGTCCTGGACGAACACCTCACGGAATGCCTCGCCCGGGCAGCTAAAGAGGGCCATATCGAAGACGAAATCGAAGAACTCAAGGCGGCCCTCGATCGCTTTCTGCCCTAGCCACCCCAGAGCGTTAGTGCGGCTTTTTTAGAGTAAAATTGTTTCAATCGAGCTACTCACTAACGCTAAAGCCAGCGCCCCAAAAATAGCCGTCGTGATGCCCTTCTCCAACCGAAAACCGGGAACCACACGGGCAGCTATAGCAAAGACTATCACATTCATCACAAAGGCGAATAACCCAGACAATAAGCCCAAGGTGAGCAGGTTGGGGATGAAAAATACGGCTTTGAGTAGAGGTAAAATTAGCACATTTAATCCCCCCAACGCCGCCGCCGCCATCAGCGCTTTTGGGGGACTATCAATCTGAATCCCCAAGGGCAATCGAGAAATCAACAGCAAGCTACTAAACGTAACTAACCAGGCAATCAGAATATCTACGAGTTGCATTGTTATATTTTCCTTTAAAGTAACCGGGTCAAATTTTTTTCACTCTCTTACCTTATCTCTTCCTCCAGTGCTGTGACCTCTGCTTTAAGATATAACTCTCTCTCTGCCAAAAGGTGATTATAGCGGTTTCCCCAGTTATTCCCGTAGATTTTGGGGAGTGCTCTGGAATCCAGTACGCAGAGGTCTATGAAAAACTAGCCCTGTCAAGGTGTATTTGTAGGGGTTGGGTCCGATCGCCCTCAAGGGGTGTAGGGGTTGGGTCCGATCGCCCTCAAGGGGTGTAATGCGATCGCCCCAAAAAG
>CAYUEH010000893.1:0-1996 GCA_964442465.1 uncultured Laspinema sp.
TTAAAAAATGGGCTGGCGATGACCCTGCATACTGCCTTAGTCGCAAGTCGAGAGTGGGAACAGACGATCGCCGACCCCGAACCCCCCTATCAGGAAACCCACTTTACTGGCGCAGGAGGGGTCCCCATTTATGGCTGGGTGGCCATTCCCGATCGCCCTCGCGGAACGATTGTGGCCACCTATGGGATTACCGGAGAACTCCCGCAGCAATGGTTTCTCAGACTTATGGGACGGAAAGCCTTTGCCCGAGGGTATGCAGTCGTCCTCTTTGACTGGCGTGCTCATGGCAAAACCGCTGAATTATCTCCCACCCTGACTTCTGATGGATTGTACGAGGGGGAAGATTTTGTCCGAATTGCGGCAAAAGCTAAATCAATGGGATGTCCCGGACCCTTCTGGTTTCTCGGATATTCCCTGGGGGGACAATTGGCGCTGTGGGGGGTCAAAGCAGCCCAATCCATCGCCGATTGGGGAAAAGATTTAGACTTGGACCCCTCGGAACTGGGGGGTGGGGCGGTGATTTGTCCCAACCTGGATTCTAATCGGTCCCTGTCTTATTTAGTGAAACAACCTTTTGGGAAATATCTGGAAAAGGCGATCGCCAAGGAATTGAAGAAACTCGCCTGGAAACTGCATCAGATGCATCCCAATGACATCGACCCCGAGGCGATCGCCCGCGCCAATAGCATTTGGGGATTTGACCATGAATTGGTGATTTCCCGCCTCGGGTTTGCCTCCGTCGAGGAGTATTACGCCGCCAGCAGTCCCCTGGGAATTCTGCCGGAGTTCACTAAACCGACGTTGATTTTATATGCCGCAGATGACCCGATGTTTTATCCGGCGATCGTGCCCGAGTTAAAGGAAATTTGCGACAGCAACCCGGCGATCGAGCTATTGCTGACTCGCTATGGGGGTCATGTGGGCTATGTCAGTAATTTAGCCACCCAGAAAAAAGCCGGAGACCCCGACTGCTGGTGGGGGTGGAATCGCGTCTTAGACTGGTGCGATCGCCAAGGGGAGGGATGTTCTGAGACGAACACTCAGGGGCGATCGACCCTCAACCCGAGTTTATCCGGGGTTACCAAAGGTTAGGGCGTCACTACCCTCTGGCGATCCCAACGACAAGAAACCCGGTTGCTGAACCAGATTTGGTCCGAATCGGGATAAATTTGTTCAAGAAACCGGGTTTTTAACCGCTATGGTATCGATGTTCTAGTTAGAGTTGCCGCAGATGCGATCGAGAGCACGTTTGCCGCCCCATCGTTCTACCAATTGGTCATCGTACTCATCGGAGACTTCCAGAACCGCATTCACCGAGGATTCCAGTTCTTTTTTATCGCAAGTGGATCCGACAATACTATGCTCAAACACGATATCACCCTTCGCATCGATGCCAAAGGCCCCGAAAATCATATTGCTATTCTGTTCTAGGAGAAAGCGCATCAGATCCGAAGTCAGTTCTGCCTCCGTCACCACATAAGCGCGGGTATTGATCACGGAATCTTCTTCTCCCCAAGGTAAAATCAGGACTTCCACCAGGGCGGAACCCATAAATAGCCCCAATCCGGGGACATCTTGGCGAGCACAGGGAAATTTGCCAAATAATTCTTGCATCCAGAGGGCGACTTTGTGATAACAGGCTTCTTGTGCTGGGGTTTGAAATTGCATTTGGATTCTCCTTTTGATTTAGAGTCGCTGTTCAGTGCTTTGTATTATCTTCCCAGGTTGGGTGACTCAGTTTTTAGGATGAAGCCACCTTTAACGATGGAACAACGGGAGTATCGGGGTGAAAAACATTGGATGCGATCGAAATCACAGGAGTAGGGTAAAGTATTTCACCTGGCTTGTGGGATAGCGATCGCACAGGACGGTTCAAAATCCGCTGATAATACAACAAGTCAACCGGGAAATCACTGAATCTCCCTAATTTAATTCAAGATTTAATCGAGGTTTTAACAATGAGTATATTTGCTCCCACCCACAAACTGATTACCCC
>CAYUEH010000894.1:0-1984 GCA_964442465.1 uncultured Laspinema sp.
GACTCGCATAAATTCGCTGCCGAAAGTAAGCTTGAATTGCAGCATTTTTTTGATGACGTAAGCTTTCTCTTAGCTCCATAAGTAACCTAAAAAAATGTAACAAAAATCATGAACAATACATCAAAGCCAACTTAATACAAATAGCATTGCTACAGTCTATTTTTCAACTAATTGCTAAGCTAATAGTGCAGTCTAAACACTGGAAAATCATCCAATATCCCAGAAAGTTCAATATTTGGCTGTCCTTCGACAAATGCTTTTAACTCCTCACTGGGAAAGTATAGGAAAATATCGGGATAGTTTTGATCTATTTCGTCTAGGTTAATAGAGTCTTGAAACTTGTCAACTTGGGCATCTTCAAAAAGCTGTAGATCAGTTTTTTCAGGGATCTGATGGCTTAGAGATAAGATAAAACTGTGAGGAGCATCACTCAAAATAAACGGAGCCTCAGAGTTGCGAAGAATCGGTGCAACTTCAAAATTAACAGCACTTGCTGTCGATCCTTGTTCAAGATAGTCCCAACCTGGACGTTGAGCAATATCAAAGCCAGATAGCACTCCCACCAGAATCAATATCGATAATAGAACAGCTCCAACTAAACGTTCCCAGAGATATTTTGCACGATGGGTTATATTCGCTAAGCCAATCGATAAAATCAGGGTCGTTGGAAGCAGCGCTGGGACTAAATAGCGTGATTGTAATGACCGTCCTCCTCCTTCGAGTAAGTCGGGGATGATTAGCCCCATCAATGTTACCAAAGTTGGTAAAATCAGAAACCCCCAAATACGGCTTGAATTTTGACGGTAGAGGAGATAGAGACTAAGGGCAATTCCCAGTAAAAGGAGGCGATCAACAATACTTTGCCCCGGATAATTCTCCCAAAAATTAATAAAATTATTGCCAAAATTTTCAACTGTAGCTCGGAAAATCGACATAAAACTCGAAGGTCGGCTTCTCACCCAGCGAGTATTTTCTTCAATCACAGTCAACCGAGATATCGTGATCCAAATCCAGGGACTAAAGAGAACTAATCCCAAGATTGATGCAGCCAGGCCTCCGAGAACCCGATCGCGTCGATCGCGCCATTCTGTCAATAAAACATAGAGTCCCTGAGCGATGACGAGAAAGATGAAAAACAAATGAGAGTATAAGCCAAGGGCAACGGAAAGGCCATAGAGACCCCACGCTGTCGCTGTTCCCGACTTAACGGCTCGAAGTAAAGCCAGCCCCGACGCTAAACAAGTTAACGTCCAGAGACTATATTCACGGACCCCTAACCCCAGAAGAATCTGGTAAGGAGAAATACTCAATAAGGCCACCGCAACCCAACCGGCTGGGGGAG
Organism: uncultured Laspinema sp.; assembly: GCA_964442465.1. Lineage (GTDB taxonomy): Bacteria > Cyanobacteriota > Cyanobacteriia > Cyanobacteriales > Laspinemataceae > Laspinema. The sequence continues at coordinate 1,343 of CAYUEH010000894.1, forward strand.
AGTTGAATAATTCTCGGGCTAGCCAATAGGCAAATGGTAACGCTGCCACACCCAAGACAATCGCCAAAATTCGAGCGGCGATCGCCTCGTTCCAAATTGACATCACGCCCCGTGCTAAAACGCTATACAGTGGGGGATGTTCAGGATTCTTGGACAACGCATTAAACGTGCTGTTCCAGCCTCGTTCAGGGTCTAGCTTTTGATACCTGTTGAATTGTCCGACATTTAAAATTTCTCCCTGAAAATCCTCGGCAAGAATCTCCTCTTCCTGATAGCCAGCTAGGCGGTACAAGCCTCGCACTTCATCGACATTGTAGGGCCGTTTCGATAAATTGCTAAAGGAAAAAATCAGCCGCAAAACAATCAGGGCGATCGCCACCCCTTTAATCAGAGACGATGCCCGCTGGCGAGACGAGACCTCGACGGACTGTACATCTGACGAAGCAACGCTGATCCATTGATGCTTGTCAGCCCAACTAATGGCAAAGACGAGGACCACAAATGCTAACGCGGCTAATACAGATTGCATAGATTTAAACTCGTGACAAAGACTAGGAAGAAAACGTGAATGGGAATTAGTTAAACAAAATCACCAGAGAGCTACTAAAGACAAGAATCGTTCCAATCACAGGAATCACAGCA
>CAYUEH010000895.1:0-1982 GCA_964442465.1 uncultured Laspinema sp.
GGGACCAGTTCCCCGCGTTCTGCATAAGGTTGCGCCTGCCTGCCTAATTCAGTTTGGGCGGCGATCGCCTTAAACAGGATTTCCCCGGTTGAAATGCAAGGAATATTCAGGCGACTGCATAGTTGACTCGCCTGGGTCCCCTTTCCTGCTCCTGGCCCTCCCAGAATTACCAATCTCACGACACAAAACTCCTCATATTGACCCAAAATAGACTCTACCACTGTTCCCCTTCCCAGGGAATAAATCTTAATTTCTCCCTAACTTTGCCCAAAGTTCGCACGCCTCGGTCATTTCACAAGATTTTGTACATTTAGTGTCTTTTCGTGGCATAATCTGGTTACACTACACTACATATTGACTCGACTGGATGGCCCGAATTCACTTCTTGGCCCTTAAGTCGGTCTACCCTTTACGGTTTCTTAACCCATCGGAAATATTGTCACAATGATTGCACAGCTTGAAAGTCCCACTCTCGATACCCCTTGTCGTCTACCCTACGCGGTGGAGGGGTTGCTACAAGTTTTTACCAGCAGCCACCGCAACTTTTTTACCAGTGTGATGGCCCAGGCCCTGAGAATTTCCGGCCAGGGGACCCCGGTCCTGGTGGTCCAGTTTCTCAAGGGAGGAATTGGTCAGGGTCCCGAGGCCCCGGTTCAACTGGGAGAACATTTAGATTGGGTTCGGTGTGACCTCCCCCGTTGCATTGATACGCCAGAGTTAGATGAAATTGAGGCCGGTTCTCTGCGGAAATTATGGGACTACACCCAACAGGTGGTTTCTGAAGGAAAGTATTCTCTGGTGGTTCTGGATGAGTTGAGTTTAGCCATTAGTTTTGGCCTGATTCCAGAAGCAGAGGTTTTGGAATTTTTAGCAAAACGCCCGAGTCACGTTGATATTATTTTAACGGGACCAAATATGCCCGAACCGATTTTAGAGTTGGCAGACCAAATCACTGAAATTCGCCGCAGTCATCGTCCGTAGAAGTCGCAAAACGGGACAAGAAACCGGGTTTCTAACCTAGATTTGGGAAAGGTTGCATAAAGTTGGGAAAGAAACCCGGTTTCTAATCGCTTAATTCTTTTAGCTCAGGGATGGGGTGGCTACGGAGGTTGGGTTCATCAGAAAGGTCGCGGCTTTTTGGGCGATCGCCTCGGAAATATGAATTTGTTTGAGGGTAACCAACCCATCCTGAATAAACGAATCTCGCACTAACAGGCTGTTCCCACTGTTAAATCCGGTCTCGAAAAACACTTCATGAATTCCGGCAGAAATAATTAATTTTAAGCAAGATAAACAAGGTTCCAGGGTGACATAAATGCTGGAACCTTCTGTCGAAATTCCATGTTTAGCCGCTTGGGCGATCGCATTCGCTTCCGCATGAACCGCCCGAGAAGGCAAAGACTTACTTTCTGCACAGCTACTCAATCCAGGATAACAGTAACCCTGGGCTGTACAATGGGCCGTACCCGATGGGGAACCATTGTAACCTGTTGCCACAACCTGCTTATTTTTCACAATCACTGCACCCACGGGAAAAGCAAGGCAAGTTGACCGCATCGCCGCCAATTTTGCCAACATGATAAAATATTCGTCCCATGTTGGTCTAAGTTCTTCCAGTTCCATTAATTTCTAGCTACCCAGTCGTTTCTATTCATAGTAACAGTTCGGGGAAGAAAAGACTAATAAATTAGGTTCATACTCATCGGTTTAGAGGGCTTTAGATGCTGCTGAAGATGAAGCAATAAACGGGTTATCATCAGGATGAGCTTGAAACCATAAGGCATCAGCACAAAAGTCAATTTCTCCCGGCCACTCAATGAATCGACCGTCTTCTGAGCGTTTGACTTGTGAAAATAATGCCGGATCGGATAATCGGGAAAACACTCCACCGCGCTCAATAACTGGGGAAAAGTCAATCACAATAACCGTTCCGTTCCTGTAGAAGAGGCGAAGGTGATAATTGGCTTCTGGGGTGACAGTTT
>CAYUEH010000896.1:0-1975 GCA_964442465.1 uncultured Laspinema sp.
TATTCCTCTGGCCTCCCCCTTCTTAAGGGGGACGGGAGGGGGATAATCAGGGGGACGGGAGGGGGATAATCAGGCGGGGAAAGGGGGGATCTCTCCTAGAATATTTTATTTTTTGGAGTTCCCATAAGACATAAGACAAATGACAAAAGACCAATAACAAAATCGGGGGTTCCCGTCGGAACTCCCCGATATTTTGTCATACCTGGTCAAATCATGGGTTCTTAACCGGCTTACATGATGCCTAAAAAGTGCAGAACACCTTGACCTGTGGTGAGTTCAAGGAGTACCGCCGAAATAAACCCAATCATCGCTAAACGACCGTTCCAGTTTTCTGCACTCGGTGTAAATCCCCAATTCCATCGATTGCGCGGTTGTGGTTCTATCATGAGATTAAACTCCAATTTATAACGGTTTGTTTCGCTTTCATTAAAAATTGTAACAATTATTTGCCAAAGTGACCACTTTGTGAATTAGCCCCTAGGGGCAGGGGCGATCGCCTGAAGTCTGCCATCACCCCCCAGCATCTGCCTTTAACGATCGCTGGCAAAAATTGCCCGTCCCGTTTCCATATCAAACAGGTGAATTTTTTCGAGGGCGATCGCCAACCAAATCTCCTCCCCCGGATGCACCATCCAATCCGGTTCAATTCGCGCCTGAATCGGTTTCGGCAGGTCATGGTCTGGCAATGTACCCACAATATAGGTCTCCGAACCCAACGCCTCAACCAAATCCACCTTCACCTTCATATTTTTAGTCGCTGCCGGACTCACACTCAGATGTTCGGGGCGAATCCCTAAAATTAGCGATCGCCCATCATACCCTTGTAACGCAGTCCCCCAATATTCCGGCAAAGTAAACCGAAACGAGTCATGGGTGATAGATAACGGGGCCTTAAACTGCACCGAAATAAAGTTCATGGGTGGTGACCCAATAAATTCCGCTACAAACAAATTCGCCGGTCGGTGATACAGTTCCAGTGGGGCAGCAATCTGTTGAATTTGTCCAGCATTCATCACCGCAATCCGATCGCCCATCGTCATCGCCTCAGTTTGATCATGGGTGACATAAATCGTCGTCGTCTCTAACTGCCGCTGCAACTTGACAATTTGACTGCGCGTTTCCGCCCGCAATTTAGCATCTAAATTAGAAAGCGGTTCATCCATTAAAAACACCTGGGGATTGCGCGCCATTGCCCGTCCCAGGGCCACCCGTTGCTTTTGACCCCCAGAAAGTTGTTTCGGCAGGCGATCGAGTAATGCTTCGATTTGCAGTAACCCCGCCACAGTTCGGACTCGCCGATCCACTTCCCGTTCTTTTGGGGAAAGATAGCGCAGGTATTTCGGCAGATTCCGCGTCATCGAAACTAAAGCATCTTCCGCCCAATTCGGAACCGAGGCACCCTCCTCTCGGACCTTTGTTCCCTCAGATGTTGCCTCATTCATCACCAGAGTTCGCCGCAACCCAAAAGCAATATTGTCATAAACCTTGAGGTGGGGATAGAGGGCGTAGTTTTGAAAAACCATCGCGATATCGCGGTCCTTGGGGGGGAGGTCATTCAGGAGGCGATCGCCCACCCAAATATTTCCAGCCGTTAATTCTTCCAATCCCGCAATCAAGCGTAACAGGGTACTTTTGCCACATCCTGACGGTCCCACCAGGACCATAAACTCCCCATCTTCCACAGTCAGGTTAATCCGCCGTAAAATCTGGGCCGGTTTTAACCCAGGAGTGGAAGAGTCATCGGTCCCGGATATGCCATCGGGTGGGACTGGCGTCGGTTTTTCCCGGCGATCGCCATAACTTTTGTAAACGTTTTCAATAAGAACTCTAGCCATAATCTGCTCAAATCTTTATTAACCCCGACGCGATCGCGTCTGTTCTCATTCTCCCTTACTTTCTCTCTGGTTGTAGCATCAAGATCCGGGGTTTTGGGTGAAGGAACGCCTCAAGTCGTTCTCTTCAGTTCGTAGTAACG
>CAYUEH010000897.1:0-1968 GCA_964442465.1 uncultured Laspinema sp.
TAAAATAACCAGGTGCTTCGCCTAAGTAAAAATTACTAAACTTAAAACGACTGATGCCCACTGTTATTTCGAGCCGTCCCACCTCCGAAACCGTTCAGAGTGCCTCTAGCGTCGCGATCGCTTCTCATGCTTCCCAGAATAACGGCGATCGCCTGATTAAAATGCTCAAATCCCTCTACCAGGCTGATCAGCAGGTCAAGTTCTTGCACTTGCACGCCGAAGCAGACTACCTGCTGCAACAGTTGCAAACCCTCAAACAGCATCAATCCAACCCAAAGAGTTCCGTTTCGGCTTCGTCCTCGAAAAATTAAGGCCCTCCAACTCCGACCGGGGCAGTGGGACCCCCTGATTTGTCATCCACACTGTTCCCGGTGAGTCTACCCCCGGCCCGTTTTTTCATAGATTCCGAGATGCTGCATAATAAAAGTCTTTTGTCAATCCACCCAGAGAAAATGTGAGGAAAAAATCTGGATTTTAAAAATTCCTGCTGTGCCATCGCCAGATGTGCTATAAAAGGTAAAGTTTTATGACGTGCCCGGTTTCTAAACCCCAGGGATGCGGAGTTTGTCATCCGTATTTTCCTCTGATACAGGCATTCATCAATCATCAGATTGCACGCAAGACGGCCCTGCTACTCACCCTTTGAGTCAGCAGGAATTTATCCTGCGGCGATCGGGGAATTCATCCGACTAGCAACCGAAGAAGTTAGATTTAATAGATGACAGCATCAACATTAAAGCCTCAAGTAACCCCTCAAACAGTGGGACCCGATTCCTTCCCATCTTCTCTACGTCTGAGAGATATTTTGAGGACCTTGCCGAAAGATGTATTTCTCAAAAATCCCCGGAAAGCATGGACTAAAGTCATTATCAATGTATTATTGGTCGCCATCGGCTACTGGGCATTAGCCGTTTCTCCCGCGTTTTTGTTACCGATTCTGTGGATTTATACGGGAACAGCCCTCACGGGTTTTTTTGTAATCGCCCATGATTGCGGTCATCGATCCTTTGCCAATCGCAAATGGGTTAACGATCTAGTCGGTCATGTGATGCTGCTGCCCTTAATTTATCCCTTTCATGGCTGGCGAATTGGCCACAATCACCATCACAAACACACCAATAAACTGCTGGAAGATAACGCCTGGGAACCCTGGTTGCAGGACGTTTATGAAAATCTCAGCACTTTTATGAAAACCTTTTATCGCTTCCTACGGGGACGCTTCTGGTGGATGGGTTCCATCGTTCACTGGGCTGGATTGCACTTTGATTGGTGGCGTTATGAAGGCAAGCAACGGGAACAAGTGAAATTTTCGGCCTTAGTCGTCATCGCGTTTGCGGCGATCGCCTTCCCCACCCTGATTGCCACCACCGGAATTTGGGGTTTCATCAAATTTTGGCTGATGCCTTGGATGGTCTACCATTTCTGGATGAGTACCTTCACCATCGTTCACCATACTACCCCGAATATTTCCTTTGCTTTCCCAGAAGATTGGTATGAAGCAAAAGCCCAATTAAGCGGGACCGTTCATTGTGATTACCCCCGCTGGGTGGAATTCCTCTGTCACGATATTAACGTCCATATTCCCCATCACCTCTCCACTGCCATTCCCTCTTACAACTTACGGAAAGCGCATCAAAGTTTGGAGCAAAATTGGGGACAATACCTTCAAAAAAGCCGGTTTTCCTGGTCCTTAATGAAGGAAATTACCGATAACTGTCACCTCTACGATGCTGAAAACGGTTACAAATCCTTCAAAGATTATCACGCCGGTCGGTAAGAGAGCGCATCCTCTTTTCTCTCCATGAATTATTCCTTAAAGACGTGCCCAATGCGCGTCTTTTTTTGTTTTTGAAAACTCTTTCTAGTTCAAAACTGCACCTCCGGTCCCCTCCCCTTGGCAAGGGGAGGGTTAGGGTGGGGTCCTCCGGGTGGCGATTCCCTCCGGGATAGTTCCAAACCCGCACCCTG
>CAYUEH010000898.1:0-1959 GCA_964442465.1 uncultured Laspinema sp.
TTGGCCTTTTTCATTGGGGCGATCGCCAAAGTCTTTGGCAAACCTGGGGTCTTTTATCAGTTGGCAGGAGAACAGGCTAGACTAATTGATGACGTTACCGGGACCCTGCCTCCCTACGATCAATTTATTGTCCTCGGTCCCGAGAATCCCCAACAAGTTGTTGATACCATCAAACAACAGACGGGATTATCTGCTGCTATCGTAGACGTGAACGATTTAAAAGCGGTTAAGATATTAGCAGCCTCCTCCGAGCTTTCTACGGATGTATTAGAGCAATCCTTACGAAGTAATCCTGCTGGGAATGCCGATGAGCAGACCCCTGTGGTGTTGATTCGTCCGGGCCGGAAATCTCAAGCCTAAAACAGCGATGGATTATAACGGAGGAAGGAACAGCGCCGATCTTCTGCCTTTCTCCGTTAGGAGGGGCGATCGGGCAGGGTGAACGATAGCCACCTCTGCTGTTCCACGAGGGTTGCAAAGCCTAGAAAGCTGTTTGCACGGTGCTGTCAAGCTATGTTGAATAAACAGTCCCTCCAAAATGACCTCACACCTGCCCCAAAATCAAACTCTGACGATCCGCCCCCTGCAATACCGCGACCTGGAAACGGTGGCGGAACTTGCTAACGCAACTGAAATTGAGGCGGGCAGTCCCAGCAGTTCTATTGACAATGGGTCCCTGGATATTGGGACTCAAATTGATACGGTTCGCCGCTGGTATTGGCCCCTGAAGTTGCTGAGTCTGTTTCCCAATCCCCTCCAAAATCGGTTGTGCGTTCGAGTCGCCCAAGACGATCGCAAAATTCGGGGTGCGATTCAGATTTCACCGTTTAATCATACCCGCAGCACTTGGCGCGTGGACCGAGTGGTGGTTCCCCCCAGTTCGGAAAAATTGGGGATTGGGTCCCAATTGATCCGCCATTGCTTAGAGTCCATCTGGGAAGCGCGGATGTGGCTGCTAGAAGTGGATGTCAATGAAAAAGACGAACTGGCGCTGTATCGGCATAATGGGTTTCAGCCGTTGGCGCAGATGACCTATTGGGCGATCGCCCCGGAATTGTTGGAACAGTTGGCTCAACGGGAACCGGATTTACCTAATTTGATGCCAGTGAGTAATGCCGATGCTCAACTGCTGTATCAACTGGATACTGCGGCAATGCCGCCTTTGGTGCGTCAAGTGTTCGATCGCCATATCCAGGATTTTCATACCAGTTTGGTGGGGGCCGTGGTTCAAGGCATCCGCCAATGGCTGCATAAAATTGAAACTGTCAGTGGGTATGTGTTTGAACCCCAACGCAAAGCGGCGATCGGCTATTTTCAAGTCCGCCTCAGTCGCAATGGGTCTCAACCCCATGTGGCGGAATTAACGGTTCATCCAGCTTACACCTGGTTATATCCCGAACTGGTGGCTCAAATGGCCCGGATTGTCCAAGAATTACCGGCCCAAACCCTGCTGTTAGCCTCCGCAGACTATCAGCCAGAACGGGAAGAATATTTACAGCAAGTTGGTGCACAGCGGATTTCCCACAGCTTGCTGATGTCGCGATCGGTGTGGCACAAACTGCGCGAATCTAAGCCGGTGTCTCTGGAATTGCAATTATCCGAGGTCCTGCAAGGGTTACAAGGCACTCGCAAACCCATTCCCAGCCGGATGTCTTGGCTATCCAAGCCCCCCTCTCCCTCCACCGGGGGAAAACAAGAACCCTCCCAATCCTCGATGGAGGATATCGGTTCCTTACTCCCCAATGAGCAATTGGATATGAGCTTGGAGGATGATACCCTGAGTTAGAGTCTGGGTCATTAGTCAGAAGATGGCTAATGACTCGACGGCTAACCCTTGGCCGTTCATGAGCAGTAGTGAACGATCAAGTCTGTCAGGTTTTAAGAGGGAATGACACAAAAAATTTCAGCACTTGGATTAGATATTGGTCGCAAACGGATTGGCGTCGCCGGTTGCGATGG
>CAYUEH010000899.1:0-1959 GCA_964442465.1 uncultured Laspinema sp.
GATGAAAGCACAGGTTTTTAGAGGCGTCAATCAGCTCAGTTATGAAGACATCCCCTTGCCAGAACTCGCTTCTGATGAGGTTTTGGTCCAAGTCCGGGTTGTGGGTCTCTGTCAATCGGATATTAAAAAAATTCGGTATCCACTCTATGAACCCCCGCGAATTTTTGGACATGAAACGGCGGGGGTGATTTCTGCGGTGGGAGAGGCGGTAACAGGTTGGCAAGTGGGACAGCGCGTGGTGGTGATGCATCATATCCCCTGTATGCACTGCACTTATTGCTTGAATGAAAACTTTTCCATGTGTGAGGTTTATAAAAATATCACCACCACGGCGGGATTTGCCCCTAGTGGCGGGGGATTTGCCGAATATGTGAAGGTCCCTGGACATATTGTCAGAAATGGGGGGCTGATTCCCATTCCTGATTCTGTTACCTTTGAGCAAGCGAGTTTTGTGGAACCGACAAACTGCTGCTTAAAAGCGGTGAAAAAGGCCCGAGTGGAACCTGGACAGACCGTGTTAATTACGGGGGCGGGTCCCATCGGATTGATGTTTGTGATGCTGGTGAACTATTTTGGTGCGAGGGCGATCGCCACGGATTTGCTGCCCTCTCGCCTAGAAAAAGCCTTGGAATTAGGGGCAGAAGCAGCATTTGATGCTCGTCACCCTGACTTAGCGGATCAGGTAAAAGAACGAACCGGGGGAATGGGAGTGGATACCAGCATCTTGGCAGTTCCCAGTGAAAAAGCCTTTTTCCAAGCCCTGGACTGTACCCGCAAAGGGGGGAAAATCCTATTTTTTGCCGAATTTCCCGATGAGGTGGAAATTCCAATTAATCCCAATATTTTATATCGCCGCGAAATTGACTTGATGGGAAGCTACAGTTCCAGCTATCGAGTTCAAGGGTTAGCGACAGATATTGTTTTTAATAAAAGGATTGATGTGGATAAATTGGTGAGTGACAAATATCCACTCCAAGAATTAGCTGCTGCGGTAGAAAGGGCAGTTCAGCCAACCCCTGAAACTTATAAGATTTTGCTGTATCCGTAAGGGTTATCCCCGCAAATCAGTTTCAGAAATAGGGGAGGATTTAGGCATTATCTCAATATCTCAATGTAGGGGCGAGAAAGCGAATCGCCTCTACATTTCAAGGGAGATATAGCTATTCCCACAGTTAGGAGGTCCATTTTTGGAGTGCGAGCATCTTGCTCGCTTTTTTTCTAGCGAGCAAGATGCTCGCACTCCTCTCAATATCTGTACCATCAGAGTCCGGGAACCACTATATTTCCCGGGGGATATGAATCGACCAATTATCATAGGAATTAAAACTGTAGTCGCGATCGGTGAGGTATCATGTCTGCTTCTCAACTTGCATTGACAGAACCGACGGAGATTCCCCTTCCACCCACCCAAGATGAACTGCCCTGTGATGACGGTGTACCTATGGAAACCCTGCGGCATAAACTGCAAATGGATTTATTGGTTGACCCCCTGTGGACTTGGCTGAAAGACCGGGATGCCTTTGTGGGGGGCAATATGTTTGTGTACTATAGTCTCGCCCAAGTGCGCGATCGCGATTTCAAAGGTCCCGATGTGTTCGCCGTCCTAGACGTCCCTCGCGGCGAACGTAAAAGCTGGGTCCTTTGGGAAGAAGGAAAAGGACCCGATGTGGTTATTGAGCTTTTATCCACCAGTACCGCCAAACAGGACAAAACCGAGAAAAAGCAGATTTACCAAAATCAGATGCGGGTCACCGAGTATTTTTGGTACGACCCCTATAATCCAGAAGATTGGGCCGGGTTTGTCTTAGAAAAAGGAGTCTATGAACCCTTGGGAGAAGACGAACAAGGACGGTTACTCAGCCACAAACTCGGATTGGCCCTCGTGCGGTGGTCTGGACAGTACCGGGATGTAGAGACCGTTTGGCTACGCTGGGCCACTTTAGACGGAGAATTACTGCC
>CAYUEH010000900.1:0-1958 GCA_964442465.1 uncultured Laspinema sp.
TCATGTATGCAATCCGCCCCCCCAATAGGGATGAGGTGGGATTCCATTGACGGATCAAGAGGGCGTATGCAATCCGCCCCCCCAATAGGGATGAGGCCAGATTCCATTTACCATCTTGACAGGGCTAGGCCGTTTAGTCCTAGTTGAATGCGGGATGATACGCCATCCGGGCATGAAAATTTGAGAACTGGATGGGGTTCAAAGTGATTTCGGTTTAGGCGATCGCCTGCACAATTCTCTCCCGGTTAGACTCTTTTGGCAATGAGGCCGTTGTTTAAGTGCGATGCGGTTAAACTCTGCTCACAATTGGCAAATATCTGCCGGGAGTCTCTATTCCTGTTCTAGGCATAGCGTAGAGAATGGGTACTAGACCTCGTGCAAAATTCTTTAAAGCCCCCCTTAAGAAGGGGGGTTGGGGGGATCAATCCTTTTTTTTGCAAGAGGTCTACTTGTTTATCCCTTGTCTGTGATCGCGATCGCTGATTTACGAGATCGCGATCAATTTCATTTTGCAAATCAATAATGAATATAAACTGGGTTTTCTTGTTCCCAGCTTTAACAAAGTTTTATATATTTACTATTGACACGCCTGATTTATTCACTTAAAGTAGAAACAAGAGCTACAAAGCCGCTCAAAAACACAGGATTTTAGGGAGATGTTTACAGGAATGATTGTTCTCACCGCTCTAGCGTAAAACTAGCGCACTATGGTCGCAACAGTTCCAGCAAACCCGGTGAAAATTAACCCGTAAACCCCCTTGCCATAGAATTTTGGCTTGACATTTCGCACAGATGCAGCCAACTCACTCGTTCCACTCCTGTCATTGGAGGAACGGGAGCGTTTAGCTTGACCAGATTTTTCCGAACCCACCCGGGTTAAGTTGGCAAATTCATCGCAACTCAACCGATCCAGGCGGTGGAGACTTTACACCAGGAGTAGATCAATGACTTCAGCATTTCTCAATCGTGTTGTCGAACTGACCAACGTAGAGCGCGCACAACAGGGTTTAGCCCCCCTCACGTTCAATCCGCAGTTAGCGGCGGCAGCACAGGTCCATAGCGCCAATATGGGAATCCGCGATTTTATAGCTCATACCGATCCTGTGGATGGAACCAAAGCAGACAATCGCGTCACGAGTCAAGGGTATAACTACCAGACCGTTGCTGAAAACATAGCGGGGGGTCAACCGACACCGGAGCAAGTGGTCCTCGAATGGATGAACAGTCCCGAACACCGGGTTAATATCCTCAGTCCCGCTGTGACGGAAATTGGGGTGGGCTATCATTTTGAAGTTGATGATACGGGGGATGTCAACTTCTTCCACTATTGGACCCAGGTTTTTGCGACTCCTGGACCGCCACCTCGGGAATCAATAGATCCAATTTTCCCCCTTCCCGAACCCATCCCTGCGCCACAGACGGGGATCACGGTCATTTCTGAACCCCTAACCCCCAGCAATCAAGGATTTTTTGACCTCACCACAAATCCAGAAATCGTTGAAATAGTTCCTGGGGCGCTGAATGGTTTTCCTGGGGGACTGCGAGCATTAGATGGAGATGATATCATCATCAGTTCAACCCAGGGGGAAGTCATCAATGGCAATGCTGGCAACGATCGCATTTATGGTGTTGCCGGGAATAACTTCCTGCGCGGGGGTAAAGGGGAAGACTTCATCATGGGTGGCATCGGTGATGACATCCTCAATGGCAATTTCGGAAAGGATACCGTTTTTGGCGGCAGTGGCAACAATTTGATCCGGGGAGGCCAAGGCAATGACTACCTGATCGGTGGAGATGGGAATGATACGTTAATCGGAGATTTCGGTGCCGATGTCCTGGTTGGAGGTGCCGGGGGCGACCTGTTTGTGCTACGCCGGGAAACAGTGGAGGGGGTGGTTGAACGACAGTTCGCAGACCATATTCTTGATTTTAATCCGACGGCGGGCGATCGCATTGGC
>CAYUEH010000901.1:0-1955 GCA_964442465.1 uncultured Laspinema sp.
TCGGTGTGATGACTTTGCGACTGTTAGGATATACTAACATCAGTGCATTTCCCCCGAGTATTCAAGGGTGGAAAGCGGCGGGAGAACCGTTGGAAAAGTAAACATTCTTTCATTAAACCCGGGCAGTATGCTGTTGAATCTCCCTGAATCTCCAGGGGACAATAGCCTTCGTGATTCTGGATTGTTTAACTAAAGGGACAAGGTTATGCCTTGTTTTTTAACGGATTAACCAGAAGCGATGATTTTTGAGAGTGGCCTTCCAGGGTTAACCGATATCAGGAAACTCTGACAAAATCTGGAAATTTTGAGAGTGGAAACCCGAAGGTTTATAGTTTGGGGTTCAGGATTGCTATCCTGAACCCCAATCGTTTCAATCAATGGGGTGTGGTGACCATCAAACCTGGGGAGTCACCATGATAAACTGTTTTCATCAAACGGTTACTGTCCACTCATCCTTATAACGAGAAACTCCATGAATAGTGAAGAGATTCAAAAACGATATCTTGAAGGCGATCGCACCTTTCGGAAAGTGGATCTCCGGGAAGCCGATTTAATTGACGGTCATTTCCACGGCATCAACTTGAATGAAGCTGATTTACGACAAGCGCGACTCGGTAAAACTGACTTCAGTCGCGCCAGTTTTCGCGAAGCCGATTTGAGTGAAGCCATTCTGTGGGGAACTGATTTAACTGAGGCGGATTTGTATCGCGCTATTCTGAGGGAAGCGGATTTAAGTGGTGCCAAGCTAACTTATGCCAATTTAGAATTAGCCAACCTCAGTAAAGCGAGTTTATGTGGTGTCAATTTAGTCGCGAGTCGCTTATCTCGGGCAAACTTATTTGCAGCAGATCTTCGTCCCACTTCTGACCAAGTAACGGATTTGGGTCGGGCTGTCTTAACTTATGCGGATTTATGCTATGCCAACCTCAGTGGGGCGTTGTTGTATCAAACGGATTTAGAACGGGCCAAACTCTGTCGCGCTCATTTAAATCGGACCTTTCAACAGGGTGCAGCGGATCTAAGTGAAGCAATTTTACGCGAGGCAGACCTCAGTTTTGCCGACTTGACCGGGGTTAATTTACAAGGGGCTGATTTACGCGGGGCGGATTTGACTGGGACGATTCTGATTGATGCCAATTTAGAAGATGCGATCATGCCTGATGGCAGCCTTTACCAAAAATCTAACTGATTTGCGATCGGTTTTGGTGCCGTGAATCGGTATGATATTAAAGTGATTTTTGGCCCTAGGCCAATCGCCTGTTGCGGGGGCGTCTGGACCCCATCCCGGCGATCGCATCTCGAATCAATTCCCAGTTTATCTTCCAAGGAGTCATCAAAGTTTATGGCGTATCTCTGGTTTAAGTCTTTCCATATTATTGGCTTTGTCGCTTGGTTTGCCGGATTGTTTTATTTACCCAGGCTGTTTGTCTACCATATTGAAGCCAGTGACCGCCCGGAAGCGGTTAGATCCGCGCTCAAAACCGAATATAACCGCATGGAAAAACGGCTTTACAAATTAATTATGATGCCTGCGATGATTTTTACCATTATCATGGCCGCTGGCATTATCTACAAGGAACCCGGTGTTTTCAAAGAAACTTGGCTTCATGTCAAACTGTTGTTAGTTTTGGCCTTAGTCGGTTTCCATTTTTACTGTGGTCGCGTGATTCGTCAGTTGGAAGAAGGAACCTGTACTATTAGTGGCATCCAAATGCGACGGCTGAATGAAGTTCCCACTATTCTACTCGCTTTAGTCGTGTTTTTAGCGATTTTCAAAAACAATTTTCCCACGGATATTGTCTCCTGGGGAACCATTGCCGCAATTGTTGCCTTTGCGGTGATTATTCAACTCTATGCTCGCAAACGGCGCTTGCAAGAACAGGGAGAATTGGAGGCATCCAGTTAGGGAACTCCCAACAATAAACTCTTCAAAATCTTTTAGAAGAGATCCCCCC
>CAYUEH010000902.1:0-1955 GCA_964442465.1 uncultured Laspinema sp.
ATGAATATGAATGGAGGCTCTCAAGGTTACCGCCAATTATTAGCCGAACGTCCAGGGGGACGGTTTTCGGAAGATGAAGTGATGGTGATTCTGCAACAAGTGCTGTCTCAATTGATGCAGGATGGCTCAGGGGTGCAGGGTTCTATTGCCTTGGAGACGTTGGTACAAGATGCCGACTGGCAACAGGCGCGATTCGTGCGATCGCCCGATATTGTCCTTCCCCAAGCGTATCTCGCACCGGAACGCCAAAAAACTGGCATGGTCACCCCAGGGAGTGATATCTATGCTCTGGGGGTGACAATGGTGGTGTTGCTGACGGGGAAAGCGCCAGAGTTGTTAAGAAATCCTAACGGAACTTGGAAGTGGGAAGACTATTGTCTGGTAAACGATCGCCTTGCAGACGTTCTAAATCGGGCGATCGCTGACCATCCCGAACAGCGCTATAGCAATTTCTGGCAGATGTCCGCCGCGCTCAATCCGACTCCTGTGACCCCTGTACCCCCCACGGTGATTGAATCGCCTCTACCCCAGTCTTCCCACAGCGATCGCCTAGGTGCTGCACCCACTTCTGTAGCAACACAACTCCCTCCCCAATCCCCCTCTCAGTTCGGGGTGTGGCAATGGGGACTAATCGCTGGAGTGGCAATGGTGATCTGTGGATTAGCCGGTTTTGGGTTAAACCGTTGGCTCAGTGCGAATCAGGCACCGTTAACATCAACTCCTCTCGATTCCCTCACTTCTTCACCGGAGTCACCCCCCGCTTCCGAACTGCCTGCGGAACCGCTCAATCCGTTCAAAACGGCTGTTTATCCCCAATCTAGCTGCGGCGATCTCCCTCCCGCTGACCCGAATGCCTATCCGGTGCGATTTTATCCCGTTTTCCTGGAAAAAAGTGAGAGAAATTTGCAGCAAGTTAGAGCGCGATTCTGTCGAGATGCCTATCCGATGGTTCGCAAAGATAACAATCAGGAATCGATTCAGGTCGCTTCTTTTTTGAGCCGGGAACGAGCGGAGTTATTCCGAGACTTTTTATGGGAAAATGTAGGCTGGGCTGAGGTAGGAACAGTAAGCATTATTTATGAAATGCCCGAATCTTTACGATAGCCACCGCCCACTCAAACGGGGTTTCTGCCTCCTGTTTTAAGAAAACTCAGGCTTCTGGGTTGATAGCGGTTGGCAATTTGCAATTGATATCAGAAATTCGTAGTCCCGGTTCTAAACGGGAATGTAATCATGACGATCGCCACTCAGAAAAACTTAACTTTTGACCAATTTCTCGCGCAATATCCCGAAGATGGGGGATGTTATGAACTGGTGAATGGAGAAGTTTTAGAAAGGCGATCGCCTCGAAATCACGATGATGTTGCGGATTTTATTGCCGATGGGTTTAAAGAGGAAATCCACCGGCTGAAATTAAATTATGTAGTTAAAAATACAGCAGTAATTAGAACGGTGACTGCTGGCGGAATCGAGCAAGGGCGTAAACCGGATGTGGCGGTTATCGATCGCGATGTCTGGCGCAGCGATCGCTCGGACTACAATGCATTACGGGAACCGATTCAGGTGGCGGTAGAGGTGACTTCAACGAATTGGGAAGATGATTATCTGGATAAATTGGAGGAATATCAACGGTTAGGAATTCCTGAATATTGGATCGTGGATTATTTAGCCATTGGCAGTCGAGAATTTCTAGGAAACCCAAAAGTGCCGACGGTTTTTGTGTTTGCCTTAGAATCCCCGGGTCAATATCGGCGCACCTCGTTTACCGGAGGCGATCGCATCCTCTCCCCAACTTTCCCCGAACTGTCCCTGACGGCAGGTGCTATTTTGACGGCATAACCTCCGGATTTCATCACACTTTTTGGGTCAACTCAGGGACAATTATCGGGAGCATCTCCAGAAGGACAGTTGGCCCTCATCCCCCAACCCCTTCTCCCAAAATGGGAGAAGGGGAG
>CAYUEH010000903.1:0-1934 GCA_964442465.1 uncultured Laspinema sp.
TACCGCTTACACTACAATATCTATCGAACTGACCCTGTTACAATCTTCCTAACTTTTCCCCCTAATTCTCCATGACAGACACCGTTCTTGATGTTCGCAACCTGCAAGTCCAATTTTTCACCGAAGGAAGACCCGTTAAAGCGGTTGACCAAATTTCCTTTACGGTTCAACGCGGTCAAACCGTGGGGATCGTTGGGGAGTCGGGTTCCGGGAAATCCGTCACCTCCCTGGCGGTGATGGGATTAGTGCCGACTCCGGGACGGATTACCGGGGGCGAAATTTGGTTTCGCGGAACTCAGGACGAAGACCCCATCGATTTATTGGCCCTCCCTCCCCAAGCGAAACAGCAGTATCGCGGGGGCAAAATTTCGATGATTTTTCAGGAACCCATGAGTTCTCTGAACCCGGTTTATAACATCGGATTTCAGCTTACTGAAGCGATTTTGTTGCATCATCAGGTATCAGAATCCGAGGCGAGAAGACGGGCGATCGCAGCTTTACAAGAGGTGAAGTTGCTACCCAGTGATCCAGAGTTGCGCGAACAGGTGCAGTTGCCTGAAACGGCAACGGACCGGGAAATTATGCAACAGGTGAATCAGCAAAAATTGGCGATTTTGAAGCGCTTTCCCCATGAACTCTCTGGGGGTCAAATTCAGCGGGTGATGATTGCAATGGCGATTTCCTGTGACCCGACGTTGCTGATTGCGGATGAACCAACAACGGCCTTGGATGTGACGGTCCAGGCGAGAATCCTGGAATTAATGCGGGATTTGCGCGATCGCCGGGGAATGTCCATGATGTTTATTACCCATGACCTTGGGGTAATTGCGGAAATCGCCGATCAAGTGGCGGTGATGTACCAAGGTAAAATTGTCGAACAGGGTTCGGTGTTGCAAATTTTTTCTAATCCCCAACATCCTTATACAAAAGGTTTACTCGCTTGTCGTCCCCGTCCCGATCGCCGGTTAATTTATCTGCCGACAGTCTCGGATTTTATGGAAGAGGTCACCAATGCCAGTGGCGATCGCCAGATTCGGGAAAAACACAGCGAAACTCACGAATCCCTGGACGGAGTAACAAACCTCCAAGAAGTCAGTGAGGCAGACATACAACGCCGGTTAAGCGCCTTACAGCTAAAGTCACCCCTGCTAGAAGTTCGTAACCTAGAAGTCGCTTTTCCGGTGCGCGGGGTCTTTGGAGAAACCCAACGGTATGTAATGGCCGTGAATGGGGTTTCTTTTGAAGTGTATCCGGGAGAAACCTTGGGATTGGTGGGAGAATCCGGTTGTGGTAAAACCACCCTCGCCCGGACTTTATTAAGATTAATTGAACCCACCGGTGGACAAGTGTTATTTGAAGGGCAAGATGTCGGTAAGATTGAAGGGAAAGCGTTGCGACAAGTGCGCCGAGAAATGCAAATTGTCTTCCAAAATCCGTTTAGTTCCCTGAATCCCCGGATGAGCATTGGGAACTTGGTGATGGAACCGTTGAAAATACATGGAGTGGGGGAGAGTGCGCGCCACCGACGAGAGCGATCGGCCTATTTATTAGAACGAGTGGGATTAAATGCGGAATTGATGAATCGCTATCCCCACGAGTTTTCTGGAGGTCAACGACAACGGATTTGTATTGCTAGAGCATTGGCGCTAAATCCTAAGTTTATTATTTGCGATGAATCAGTTTCCGCCTTAGATGTATCGGTGCAAGCGCAGGTGCTGAATTTGTTAAAAGAATTACAGGATGAGTTTAAACTCACCTATATTTTCATTTCCCATGATTTGAGTGTGGTCAAGTTTATGAGCGATCGCATTCTAGTCATGAATAAAGGCAAAGTCGAAGAAGTTGGTCCGGCAGAAAGCATCTACAGCAACCCTCAAAAAGACTACACGCGATCGCTCATCGCCTCCATCCCCACCGGCACCCTCGATCGCATC
>CAYUEH010000904.1:0-1917 GCA_964442465.1 uncultured Laspinema sp.
ATATAGCGACCCTAAATCATTTTGACATAAGGTTCGGCTCCCCTCGGATGTTCACCGGCTGCCGACGAGAAAGGGGCCGCCGACGTCTTATGCAAACTGATTTAGACTGGCTATATATGGATGAAGTTAACTGGAAATTTCGGTTTTAACCCAAAACAAAAGACTTCAGATTTTCACCGAACCTTAAAGGGTAAGCGATTACCTGAAACCGGAGAAAACTGCGGGAGTTTAATCAGCCCCATCAACCGGATTTATGGAGGGGTTCAAGGGTCTACATTCCCCTGAATGGCAACCGTTTGATTCAGCCTAGGTGCAACAGGCTAAGGGGAACTCTGGGTTCGGTGAGTGCCGGTGACACCCCATCCCGTTCTTGACAGCGGTTTGTTCTTGATCATACTCACGTCTGGCGTTGAGTGCGGGTTTCCTAAATATCCTATGATTAAAAGATTAGATGAATAGTAATGATTCTCAAAACAATTCTCCTTTGATTCTGCTGGTAGATGATGACCGGACAACGCGGATGATGCTGCGTCGGGCGATGCACAATGAAGGGTATCGAGTGGTGGAGGCGTCCGATGGCATTGAAGGGTTGGAACGGTACAAGCAACTCAAACCGGATATGGTCCTGCTAGATGCTAAGATGCCGGGGATGGATGGTTTTACCTGCTGTACTCAAATTAAGGCGATCGCCGGTGGATTAGGTATCCCGGTGTTAATGATTACCAGCTTAGAAGACGAAGATTCGGTGGATCGAGCATTTGAGGCGGGTGCGACGGACTATATTACCAAACCCATTCATTGGGCGGTCTTGCGACGGCGGGTTCAGCGGCTTTTACAAGAAAAACAAGCCGAACGAGAAATTATCAAGGCACTGGAGCAAGAACGAGAACTCAACGAATTGAGGTCCCGGATTGTGACAATGGTCTCCCACGAGTACCGCACGCCTCTGACGGCGATTTTATCTTCGGCTGAATTGCTGGAATGTTATTGGCATAAATGGGATGAGCAAAAACGGCTCAAACATCTCGAACGAATTCAATTGGCGGCGACTCATCTCACGCAGTTAGTTGCGGATGTGTTGTCTATCAATGAGGTAGAATCGGGAGAGATTGAGTTTAATCCAGCTCCGGTGAATCTGGAGCTTCTCTGCCAAGAAGCCATTGCCCATTTGCGGCTTTCTCCCCTGTCTCCCCATCAAATCAGGTTAACGCATCACGGGGATAATTTTGAGGTTATCCTTGACAGTAACTTGATTCAACAATTGTTGGCTAATCTCCTCTCTAATTCTATCAAATATTCTCCAAAAGGAGGGATTATAGAAGTCAAATTATTTTTTTATAATCCCGATGAAGATTCTGGAAATAACGCTTTGTTTTTGACGGAGGAAGAATTAGAAAAAATTGATTCACCTGTAACCATTGTTCGGGTAAAAGACCAAGGATTTGGGATTTTACCCCAAGAACAGGGCCAAATTTTTAATGCTTTTCACCGAGGTAGCAATGTGGGGACAATTCAGGGCACGGGTTTGGGTTTGGCGATCGCCAAAAAATGTGTGGAGTTACATCGCGGGGAGATTTCCATCACCAGTGAAGTGGGTGTAGGCACGACGGTTACCGTCACCCTTCCTTCTAGGACTCCTACATTACCCCTGAACCCCGGTTAGAGTTCAAACCTTCTCAGCAAATCAGAAACCGGGTTGTCTATTCTCTTTTGCCGTGAAATCAATCCCTGTTGTACAGCAACCCGGTTTCGACGCGGATATCAATCAGTTGGCCCTAACCTCCCGTTTTCCCAGGCACATCCCCCCTGTAAAGTGGATTTTATACGGAATACGGTTGGAATAGGTCTTGAAAAACAAGTTGAGCAATTGTAGGGTGGGCAATGCCCACCCTACAATTTTTAATGCTTTGATCAACC
>CAYUEH010000905.1:0-1914 GCA_964442465.1 uncultured Laspinema sp.
CCCCCTGATTATCCCCGGACAGTCCCCCTGATTATCCCCGGACAGTCCCCCTTAATAAGGGGGAAGCCAGAGGAATCAATGTTTATTTAACGGGGGGCTTGAATAATTCGGCAAAACTTCTAATGCCCCACTTTATTTATGGAAATCCCTAGACAAAAGGTGTCCAGGAATTTTAGCTTTTGTTGTCGGGGATAGATCGAAAGAAACCTTTAAACCCTTATGGAAAATCATTAGAGGCTGGGAATGTTTTTTTATGTAACAAATGGCTATGCAGTTGATCATCAATTTATTAATGAAGTTGACCCTATAGTTAGCAAGCCATACATGACTCGGGTAGAAGGAGAAAACACGCGATTAAGGCATTATTTATCCCGCCTCCAGAGAAAAACTTTATGTTATTCAAAATCCGTAGAAATGTTAAAGATTTCTATCAGATTGCTTCTCTACTACCTTAAACATAGGACTGTACCCCTGCCCAATTGAAAGACTGTACCCCTGCCCAATGGAATCATTCCCTATATGTGCAACGCCACTCTTCAAAATCTTTTAGAAGAGATCCCCCCAACCCCCCAAAAGAGAACGCCAATCGGCTTTTCCAATTCTACCAAACTTCTAATGCCCCACTTTATTTATGCAAATCCCTAAGGATGGTAACAACCGCCAGGAATTTGCACCCCTGGGGTTGTGGTTATTCACTGCGGTTTTTGGTCAGGCAATGCCAACATTCGCGGGCGATCGCCCAATCTTCTTGCGCTTGGATGACGAAGACTCTCACTTGGGATGCGGGGGTGGCAATATCGGCGTCTGTGGGGGACTGCTGGTTTTTGTGGGGGTCGAGGTTTAATTTTAAAAACTCGAATCCCTCACAAGCTGCCGATCGCACCCGGGGATGATGTTCCCCCACGCCTCCGGTAAAGACTAAAACATCTAATCCCCCGAGGATGGGTAACATTGCGCCTATCTGCGATCGCAGTCGATGCACATAGATATCAAAGGCTAATTTTGCGCGTTGATTACCCGCTTCAATGGCAGTATGGATATCGCGCATATCTGAGGAAACTCCCGATACTCCTTTTAATCCGGATTCGCGATTGAGGATTGAGTCTAATTTCTCTACGTCTAAGGGTTGCGATCGCATCTGATGAATTAAAATCCCCGGATCAATACTTCCCGATCGCGTTCCCATCATTAACCCTTCTAAGGGCGTAAATCCCATTGTAGTTTCTACAGATTTGCCATTCTTAATTGCCGCCAAAGAACACCCATTACCTAAGTGACAGACTATCATTCGCAAACTTTCCAAGGGTTTTCCTAACAAGTCTGCGGTGCGTTGAGTTGCATATTGATAACTAATTCCATGAAATCCATAGCGGCGAATTCCTTGCTGATACCACTCATAAGGTAGGGGATAAACTACGGTTTCTAAGGGTAAATCCGCGTGAAAGCCAGTATCAAAAACGGCAATTTGGGGCAGGTTTGGCAGGATTTTTTCCACTGCTTCGATGCCTTGTAAGTTTGCAGGATTATGGGCGGGGGCGAGTTTGGCAAGGTGGGCGATCGCCGATTTGACTTCAGGCGTAATTAGGGTTGCTTCGCGGTATTTTTCCCCGCCATGTACGATCCGATGTCCGACGACATCAATTTCCGATGGATCGGCGATCGCCTGGGTTTTCCCCTGCCATAGGGTGTCTAATAAGGAGGAGAGCGCTTTCTCCCGGGATTCACTGGGTCGAGTTTCGGCTAACTTCTGGTTCCCGCTTTTTACTTCAATTTCCGCCATTCCTTCCTGGCGAGACCAATCGATTTTACCGGACCATAAGGGCGGACTCATTTCATTGATAGGCCCTTCCTTTACTTCATATAAGTAACTTTTTTGACTACTCGAACCGGCATTTAAAACCAATATTTTCATAG
>CAYUEH010000906.1:0-1911 GCA_964442465.1 uncultured Laspinema sp.
ACCACTCCCGCCTCTACAATCAGACGGCGATCGTAACTGGCGGCACTATCCAAAGCGGCCTCTAATTCACTGCGCGATCGCACCTTGGAAATGCCCACGGATGACCCTAAATTGGCCGGTTTCACAAAGCAGGGATAACCCAAATTTGCCTCAATTTCATCGCAGAGTTTCGGAAACACACAAGGGTTGGACCAAACCTGCGATCGCGTGACCGCCATATACTTCACTTGGGGCAAATCAGCGCGACTAAACGCGGTTTTCATCGCCAATTTGTCCATCCCCACGGCGGACCCCATCACCCCAGTCCCGACAAAGGGGACCTGCATTAATGTCAGCAAACCTTGAATCGTTCCATCTTCCCCATTGGGACCATGCAGAATCGGAAACCACACCTCGACAGTCCCCGCTTCTGCTGGAAATTGCCACAATTTGGCCCGATCGCCCGTCTCTCCCCCCTCATTCCGGGGCACTCCCGCATCCAAAACCTGTTGCGCCACGGCTGGGGAGTGCCATAACCCGTCCTTGTCGATATAAAAGGGCAGAGTTTCGTATTTCTGAGCATTCGATTCCCCTGCCAATGCCTTGGCGATCGCCCTTGCGGAAATTATGGAGACCTCATGTTCTCCGGAACGACCGCCAAATAATAATCCGACCCGCAACTTAGCCATTGTTGACCCCTTTTAACCTTGGTGATTTTAGCCGTTAGAGTGGCAATCCATGACTGGATTCCCAACTCTTGCCTCTAAAATACGATGGACCGCATCCCTTGTCCGAGATACAGTAGCATAAGTTGTCGGATTTTTGCCCATCCTTGCCTGAGTCCCCTCCAAATTGGTTAGGGTTCTCTCAACTCGTAGGCGCTACTGGCTGCGGTATCCAGCATCACCTGGGACCCATTCCCATCAGTCCGATACACCCAAGTGTCTTCGCCATTGCTGGCGGTGACTTCCCACCCAGACACCACAATTTGGGTGCAAAAACTGCCCGGTTCCGTCAGTCCTAAACAGCCATCGGGCCAACTGCGCCGTTGCGCTGCCACAATTTCAAATTGCGATCGCCCTTCCCCGGTTTGTTCGGCCACTGCATCTAAGACTTTCTCGCTAATCGCTTCCGGTAAGTCGGCGATCGCCCCAGACTCGTCCTGATTCCCCTCAATCTGCACAATCTCACTGCCTTGTCCTGGAGTCACAGAGTTCGAGTCTTCTGGGTTGCCGAGAACCACTGCTATTCCAATCACTGCAATCATTCCAATTCCTAAAAGGGCGATCGCTGGTTTATTCATAACTCTCCTTATTAATTACTATTACTATCAACCCAACCGGCGCGGCCAATTTTTTTTGACCCAAGGGGTTGCATTTCTTGACTTGGTGTCATATTATATTCATAATGGGATGGCGACTTCAATATTTTTTTGGCACAGATTCCCATTATAAAATGAATTTTAACAAAGTCAATCCCCCTTGTCTAGCCCAATCCGCCCTTTTTTTAGGAAAAATATGTAAATTTTTGTAACAAAAGAAAAATCTATCAATCCCTCCGTGAAAATCCGTGGAATCTGTGGTTACCTCAAAAGAACCGCCATCATACCCAAACCCAAACAGGAGAAAAAATCATGATCTTAATCGGGAACATCATCTGGCTAATTTTCGGAGGATTCGTCACCGGAGCGGGGTACATCATCGGAGGAATCGGAATCTGTCTCACAATTGTGGGAATCCCCTTCGGAGTGGAAACCATTAAACTGGGAATCGCCACTATGAGCCCATTCGGACGGGAAATTGTAGAGGATGACAATCCCAACAGTAATCTCAAGATTGTGTTAAATGTGATTTGGATTTTCCTATTTGGGTGGGAGATTGCGATGGCACACTTAGTTCTCGCTGCCCTCTTCGCCATCAGCATCATCGGATT
>CAYUEH010000907.1:0-1905 GCA_964442465.1 uncultured Laspinema sp.
AGAAGCTGGAGAACTCAAGGCAGATATGCAGTTCCGTACTCGTCCGATTAGTAGCATACCCCGTACTGGGGCAATTCCCCGGACTGGGAATGTCGGAGTCTCGACGGGTGGGGTTTCTGTAGATGCCAGTTCGTTCGGTTCACCGACAGGTCCTCGTTCCACCGGTGGCGGGTCAAATTTTACATCCCCGAATCCCGGGGTGTCGAAGCCTAAAAAATCGGGGTCTTCGATGAAAGATATTGGCGGACTTCGAGACGTTTTAGCTGAACTGAAAGAACTGATTGGGATGCCTTTAAAACGTCCCGAATTATTAGAAAAAATTGGATTAGAACCGACCCGAGGGGTGTTGTTAGTTGGACCTCCGGGGACGGGAAAAACTTTAACGGCTCGCGCTTTAGCTTCAGAATTGGGCGTTAACTATATTGATTTAGTTGGGCCAGAAGTGATTAGTAAATATTACGGCGAAGCGGAGCAAAAACTACGGGCAATTTTTGACCAAGCGGTGAATAGTTCGCCTTGTATTATTTTTATTGATGAAATTGACAGTTTAGCACCCGATCGCTCTCAGGTTGAGGGAGAGGTCGAAAAACGCTTGGTCGCCCAATTATTAGGCTTAATGGATGGATTTGCTCAAACTCAAGGGGTGATTGTCCTCGCTGCCACAAATCGCCCCGATGCCCTCGATCCTGCCTTGCGTCGCCCGGGACGGTTCGATCGCGAAGTACAGTTTCGAGTCCCCGACTGTGCCGGACGGTTGGAAATATTAGAAATTCTCACCGGCGCAATGCCTTTAGATGAGACAGTGCAGTTAGGTGAAATTGCCGAATTAGCCACGGGATTTGTGGGGGCAGATTTGAAAGCGGTTTGTCAAAAAGCCGCCTATACTGCCCTGCGTCGTCAAGTGCCTTCCATTGAAGCAGAGATTCCAGAAACAATGACGGTACAGCAGGAGGATTTTTTAGAAGCATTAAAAGCAGTAAAACCCGCAGTTTTGCGGTCCGTGGAAGTGCAATCTCCTCATGTTTCATGGGAGGAAATTGGCGGATTGGAGAGCATTAAACAAACCCTGCGAGAAGCGGTAGAAGGGGCGCTGATTAATCGGGAATTGTATTTAAAAACCAAAGCCCGATCGCCCAAAGGAATTCTGCTCTGGGGTCCTCCAGGAACGGGCAAAACCCTGTTAGCCAAAGCCGTCGCTTCCCAAGCCAAAGCCAATTTTATCTGTATCAATGGACCGGAATTACTCAGTAAATGGGTGGGGGCCAGTGAACAAGCGGTTCGGGAATTATTTACCAAAGCCCGCCAAGCAGCGCCCTGTGTGGTGTTTATTGATGAAATCGATACCTTAGCCCCCGCCAGAGGCCAACATACCGGGGATTCCGGCGTCAGCGATCGCGTGGTTGGACAGTTACTCGTGGAACTAGACGGCTTGGCAACCGGGGCCAATATTCTGGTCATTGGGGCGACGAATCGTCCCGAGGCAATGGATTCCGCCCTCCTGCGGGCGGGACGCTTCGACTTGCAACTGATGGTGGATTTACCCGATGGAGACAGTCGCTTAGGAATCTTGCAAGTCCACAATCAGGAACGTCCCTTATCCGAGGTGGATTTGTCTCACTGGGCAACGGTTACGGAGGGTTGGAATGGAGCAGATTTAGCCCTATTAGGCGATCGCGCCGCAGTAGAAGCCATCCGTCGCTATCGGGCGATCGGCATGAGCGATCCCGCCCAAATTCGGATTACCACGGAAGATTTTGCCTACGCTTATGATGCCTTGAATCAACAGCGATCGGCGTAGTTGGGAGATGGGGGAGATGGGGAGGATGGGGGAGATGGGGAGAATAAAGAAGGTTCGTAGTAACGACTTCAGTCGTTCTTCTCTTCGTTCGTAGTAACGACTTCAGT
>CAYUEH010000908.1:0-1903 GCA_964442465.1 uncultured Laspinema sp.
ACTCTGCCGGGACTTCTGCTTATCATGTGGGGAGTCCCCCTGATCGCCGCATGGTAGCCGCAGCCAAACAACAGGGACTTTCATTTATTGGCGAAGCGCGCCGCTTTCATGCTGCCGATTTTCA
Source organism: uncultured Laspinema sp. (assembly GCA_964442465.1). GTDB lineage: Bacteria > Cyanobacteriota > Cyanobacteriia > Cyanobacteriales > Laspinemataceae > Laspinema. Next base: position 125 of record CAYUEH010000908.1, read on the forward strand.
GAAATTTGACCTAATTTTAGCAATGGATCGGGAAAACTACGCTGATATTATTTCCCTGGACCCCCAAGGTGAATATCGCCAAAAAGTCCGCATGATGTGTGATTTCTGTCGCGATCGTCCCGAGAAAGAAGTTCCTGACCCCTATTATGGCGGTCCCGATGGATTTAACAATGTCATCGATCTGCTCATTGATGCCTGTGAAGGACTTCTGGATTATGTGATTGAGCAGCAAAATGCCAAGGTGAGTCCCTAAGCCATGAGGGCGGAGGACCCCACCCTAACCCTCCCCTTGCCAAGGGGAGGGAACCGGAGGTGCTCTTAAGCGTAAAAACCGACTCTTGTAATACTCCATACGGTATTTAAAGCCCTATAAAAATTTCTTGTCGGAGTAAATGCTTGCGCCCTCCGGAGGGCGCAAGCATTTACTCCGACAAATATAGATTGACGCACCTGGTTTTTATAGACTTATCAGTACCGTATGGAGTATAAGTTAAGGGGACCTGGGTTGAAAAAGCGTTAAGGGAACTCAACCGTGGCGATCGCCTCCCCAGTTTGACGAGTATCATAGCCCCCTAACCCTTGCAATTGAGACCGCACCGACTGATGTCCCAAGGTACTCAGTAATTGTTGCACCGCAGTCTCTTCTAAATCTGTCTTGAACACCACTAAATCATAGCGAGCCTGATGCAGGGGAATAAATCCCAACCCAAAAGCAGCAGCAACAGAGGCGGTACTGACTCCAGCGGCGACTTTTCCCGATGCCACAGCGACTGCCACCTCTAAATGTCCTGTCACCATCTGGTCAAATCCCTGAATTGCGCCAAAGGGAATATTTTCCCCTTGAAGTGCTCTCTCCAACACTTGCCGACTCCCTGCACCCACTTCCCGATTAACAATTGTAATTTCAGGTTGAGCCAAATCTGCAACAGTTTTTAAATTAAAGGGATTATCGGACCGAAACAGCAATCCCTCCTCCCAAATTCCTAAATTAATTAAAACCACTGCCCGCTTCATCCCCGAATCCGGTGTCATCTGCTGCAAGGCTGCTGTCACAAACGATACATTATGTGCCTTTGTTTCCGGGTCATAGAGATGCATTCCGGCGATGTGAATCTCTCGGCGACAAAGCTGCTGTAGCCCTTCTGTACTATTTTTAGATAGACAATGTATCCGTAAGTCTGGATGCCAATGTTCTGCGGTCCTCGCCCAAATAGAAAGTGCGGGAGAGCATCCGGCGATCGCCAGAGTCTGTTGCCATCGTTGGGGTTGATTGAATCCCTGAACCGCCATTGTTGCCGACTTCGGTGCCCGTATTCCTTCCCCATCTGCTGGAATCATCTCCAGGCGAAAGGCATCTGGACCGATTAAAGGATGGGCAACCCAACGGCGATCGACAGACACCAAACTCACTCTTAACCGTTGACCAACGGGCATATTTTGAGCCGGAATAGCCGTCATTTCTGTCGGGTCCTGTTCTAACCAAAATAACTGTTCCACTGGGCAGCCGAGGGCTTTTGCCAGTCTCAGGGCAACGGTGGTTGAGGGTGAATATTGTCCGGATTCAACCCCACTAATCGTCTGACGAGAGACTCCTGCGACTGCCGCCAAATCTTGTTGACTCAAACCCAACCGCTGTCGAATCAGTTTTAAACTATTGCAAAGATTAGCATCTGCTTTCATAGGGAATCCGGTATTCAAGGATTAGCACTGTCAATCTGTTCAATTGTCCAACAAAAAAGAGTAAACTCATGTAGCCGCGCTTCGAGAAGCGCCTGTCCA
>CAYUEH010000909.1:0-1901 GCA_964442465.1 uncultured Laspinema sp.
AGATAACGACTGAAGTCGTTACTACAAACATCTCCCCCATCTCCCCCATCTCCCCTATCTCTGCGTTAAAAAACTCTCTACCCATTCAATCACTTGATGTCCTAGGCGTTGCTCATTGGGGAGATATTTATCAATTTCTCGAATCCCTGTAGGACTGGTGACATTAACTTCAGTTAAATAGCCTCCAATCACATCTAGGCCGACGAAATATAGGCCATCTTCTCGGAGTTTGGGAGCGACTTCGGTGCAGATTTGTCGTTCGCGATCGGTGATTTCTGTTTTGACGGCGAGACCTCCGACGGCCATATTCCCGCGAAATTCACTCCCACTGGGAACCCGATTGACTGCGCCGATGGGTTCGCCATTGAGGAGGATAATGCGTTTATCTCCTTGTTTGGCTTCGGGGAGATAGGTTTGGATCATCACGGGTTCTTTGCCTTGTTTGGTACTAATTTCAATCAGGGAATTGAAGTTTTTATCTTCGGGGTCGAGGAATAAAATGCCTTCTCCAGCTTTTCCCCCTAATGGTTTGAGAACGGCTGCGCCTTTTCGGTCTAAAAAATCGCGAATGACTGCTTTACTTTGACTGACGATAGTTTCAGGAATGACCGAGGTAAATTGGAGGGCATACATTTTTTCATTGGCGGCCCGCAGTCCTTTTGGGGAGTTGACGACGAGGGTTTTATCGGGGTGGATGTAATCGAGAATGTAGGTGGCGTAGAGATAGGGAATGGTAACGGGGGGGTCGGTTCGCATGAAGACGACATCCATTGTTTCCAGGGGATGGGAACCGTCCGGTTGGATTTGGTACCAGGGGTTTGTCGCTATCCAGCGATCGCCTGCACGTTCGATGGGTTTGAGGGTCACTCGGTCGAGAATTGCCCATGCTTTGCCATTCACGACGCTGAGTTGATGCGCCTGAGTTATCCAAACCTGATGTCCTTTCGCTTGGGCGGATTCCATCAGCGCGACGCTGGTATCGTGGGTGGGATCTAGTTTTTGGATCGGATCGATGATGAAGGCAAATTTCACGTTGATTTCCCTTGTGAATGGTTCCCTGGGTGGAGCTTTACCTATTTTATTTAACCGCTAAATGGGACAAAAAAGCGATCGCCCCTGGGAGGCGATCGCTGTTTTTGAGTGCTGTTTCCGCCCCAATCCCCCGAGAGGATGGATGCTGCTGTCAATCCGAGGGACAAGAAAGGGGGTTTTGGCCTCAATTTAGGGGATTTTGTGCAGAAAGGGGGGAAAAGAACCGGGTTGTTTTCCCTTCCGGGTCCCCCCGGACTAAACCGACTCCGGTTGCAGCATCGGATCTAGCTGATTGTTGGCATCGAGGGCGTGCAAATCGTCGCATCCCCCGATATGGCGATCGTTAATAAAAATCTGAGGCACAGATCGACGCCCATTTGCACGGGTTGCCATCTGATCCCTGGCGTCTTCATCTCCATCGATGCAGTATTCCGCATACTCTACACCTTTGCTATCTAACAGCGCTTTCGCCCTCCGACAGAAGGGACAATGACTCCAGGTGTAGATTTCTACGTTAGCTTTCATAATTGGTTCACAGGTCGTCTGAGCAATTTGATGTTTCTTTAATTGTAACGGGACGGCTCACCCCCATTCGTTTTCTGACTCGGACTGATTGTTAATCTGTGATTCAAACTTCCCAAACTCATCCCCGGAGGACCCCCTAAAGGGTTCTCATCCGGAATGCGGTAGGAATAGGTCTTGAAAAACAAGTTGAGCAATTGTAGGGTGGGCAATGCCCACCTCGATTCGGTGGGCATTGCCTCCTGAGCTTGTCGAAGGGCCTACAATTTTTAATGCTTTGATCAACCGGATTTAGTATCATCCCACCCCGGGGTGATAAAATTTGCCTATGTTATTGCTTAATAACT
>CAYUEH010000910.1:0-1899 GCA_964442465.1 uncultured Laspinema sp.
GGTTCAGGAACGATTAACCTATATTGGCAAAAATCTCTCTTGTTCCGATTTGGCAGCCTTATATCAAATTGCCGATGCTTATGTCTCTCCCTATCTAGCGGAAGGATTTAATTTGCCGGTTTTAGAAGCAGCAGCTTGTGGATTACCCGTCATCTGCACCGAAGGGGGACCGACGGATGATTTTATTCATCCCGATTTTGCATTTCCCATCCAGAGTCAATTAGAACAACGCCAGTTGGAATCGGGGGAAATGGGATTTGTGGTGGCTCCCGATGTAGAGCATTTAATTCATTTGATGCACCAGGTGATTGAGCAACCGGCTTTGCGGGAAAAAGCCAGACAAGCAGGGCCGAAATGGGTGGGCGATCGCTACACTTGGAAGCAGGTTGTAGACCAGTATTTAACGGTCCTAACTCCCCCCGCTCAACCCTCCTTTGCTGCCCCGGTCATCCATCCGCCCCAAACTACTACAGACACTCACAAACTGATTGTCGAAGGGTGGCGATTTCAGACCCATTCTTATGCGATCGCCAATCAATTTCAACTCTTGGAAATGCTCAAATACCCGGACTTAGAGCTGTTTCACCAAGACATTCCCTTTGCAGACCAAAATTCTCAACCGGCACAGGGTTTATTTGATGCCGTATCGGAATCTGCTTTACGGGCGATCGCACCCCCACCCCTCAACCTATTTGCAGATGCCACCCTGCGAATGTATAGTCCCTTTAATTTTAAATCCGCCCTCCAAAGCGATCGCACCTATTTATTCGGCACCACCGAATGGGGACTTGTCCCTCAAGAACTCTTACGATTACACCCCGGGGAATCTCTTCAAACCTTACATCAAAATTCTAATACGGTCATTATTACCTCTTCTCAATGGTCTAAAGCCGGTTTTCTCCGCAGCGGCGCTGACCCCAGTCGCGTCGTCACCGTCCCCCTGGGAGTCGATACCAGCCGTTACAAGCCCCTCCCCAATGATGAACGTGCAGCGTTAAGACAAGAATTGGGATGGCAAGAGGATGAATTTATTTTTTTAAATGTCAGTAGCATGACCTTGGAAAAAGGAATTTTCCCCATCATTTTTTGCTTTACTAAAATTCTGGAAAAATATCCCAAAGCTCGCTTAGTATTAAAAGGCTCTGATTTGATTTACCAATCTTGGAAATCGATTACCTTTACTGCGCAAAAGATTTTAAGTGAGCGCGGTTTAGAAACCTTTAACGCCCGCTTGACCTATATCGGCGAACCGTTATCTAGTGCAGAACTGATTCGCTACTATCAATCTGCCGATGGCTATCTCTCTCCCTATTCCGCCGAAGGATTTAATTTGCCCGTTTTAGAGGCAATTGCCTGTGGATTGCCCGTCATTTGTACCGAAGGCGGACCCACCGATGAGTTTACCCATCCTGATTTTGCCCTCCCGATTAAAAGTGAAGTTCAATCCGTAGAATATCGGAGGGAAATGCGCCATTTTTTGGCTCCGAATTGGGATTGTTGTATTGCCTTAATGGAACAACTGATTTCTCAACCGGATTGGCGAGAACAGGTGCGCATCTCGGGTCCTCAATTTGTGCGCGATCGCTTCAGTTGGAAACAGATTGTCGCTCAGTTACTAGAGGTAATGTTCCCCTCCAATCCGCCTCAACGCTCAAATAGAGAATCAAATGTAGAGGCGATTCGCGAATCGCCTCTACATTTAGGATCTAATGTTAAAGATTGCGTAATTCCTGTCCCAGAAACAGCGTCTCCCACCCTCCAAGAACGAGTAGCATCCTTCCCCTTTTGGTATCACAAAATTGAGTTACCCGGGGGAATTGTCACCCCCGGAGATAATCCCCACAATGCAGAAATGTATGGCGTCCCAGAGGACCTGAGCGGAAAACGAGTCTTAGATGT
>CAYUEH010000911.1:0-1895 GCA_964442465.1 uncultured Laspinema sp.
TCGGCGATGCCTTTCCCGGCGATATCGAAGGCGGTGCCGTGGTCCGGGGAGGTGCGGATGAAGGGTAAACCGATGGTGGTGTTGACGGCTTTATCGAAGGCCATTAATTTGACAGGAATTAAGCCTTGGTCATGGTAGAGGGCGAGATAGGCATCATGGGCATTTGTAGCGGTTCCAAACCAGGCTTGACCCGGTTTGACCCAGAGGGTATCTGGGGGGATTGGTCCATCAATTGTGGCTTGAGGATGGATGTTTTGTTGTTGTTTAATCCAGGGAATTAACCAGTCTTTTTCTTCGGTTCCAAGTTGTCCATTTTCTCCGCTGTGGGGGTTGAGTCCGGAGATGGCGATGCGGGGGGTTTCGATGCCGAAGTCTTGGCGCAGGCATTCGATTAAGAGGTCTAGTTTCCAAGTGAGAAGTTCCGGGGTGAGGGCGTCGGGGACTTGGCGCAGGGGGATATGGGTGGTGGCGAGGAGGGTGCGCAGCGTCCAATTGCTGTGGGGGGATTTGGCGACGAATAGCATTCCGAAGCGTTTGATTTGGGCGCTTTCGGCGAGGAGTTCGGTTTGTCCGGGATAGGGATGTCCGGCAGCTTTCCAGCAGGTTTTGGCGATGGGTCCGGTAACGATCGCCTGGAAGTCTCCGGCAAGGGTTCGGGCGATCGCCGCTTGCATATAAGCAAAACTCGCGCCACCGGATGCAGCATTGCCGGTCCCGAGGGCGATCGCCTCTTGGTTGAGGTCAATATCTAGGATAGGAAACTGTTCAGGATCGGCGATCGCCGTCTGTTGTTTGAGTTGTTGATAACACTGTTGCAGCAGTTTCCGACTGCCGACGAGGGTGATTTGACAATTTTGGGCAATTGCGGGGTCTGATAGGGCTTTAAGGATGACTTCCGGACCGATTCCGGCAGGGTCTCCTAGGGTAACGGCGAGATGGGGACGGTTGGGGGTTGAGGGTTGGGTTTCCATGAGGATTTTAGGAGGCGATCGCAGATACAGGCATATCTTCGTTATTATTTCAGATTTGGGTGGGAATTCCCGTCAGAGGATCCAAAACTCGGTTTCTGGTCCTGATTGGGTGCTACTGGGGAGATATTTTGGAAATCAGCCCAGTTGCTACTATTTCTCAATCCATTTGGTCAGTCGGTTGATTTCTTAAAACTTAACAATTTGAATGCAATCTGATTGGATGAACATGATAATATATTAGAGGACAAGTGTTTGTTGCTATTTTAACGTTTTAGAGCGACGGCTCTTTATGATTATCGGTTAACAGCACGCAAACGATGCCTAACTAAAAGTTAACCCGGTTGTATCGCCATGAACCAGACAAAACCCAACGAGCATGAGTCAATTTATCAGTTAAAAGTCACCATCAAAGAAAGTGAACCTCCGATTTGGCGCGAAATTCAGGTTCGCAGTCACATTACCCTGTATAAACTCCAGCGGATTTTACAAGTGGTGATGGGATGGGGAAATACCCATCTGCATCAATTCACCATTGATGGGACTTGTTACGGTCAATCTCATCCTGAATATGGTTTGGAAATGAAAACCGAGCGCAGGGCGAGATTAGATGAATTAGTGCCGGAAGAGAATGCCAGTTTTCTCTATGAATATAATTTAGATGATAGCTGGATGCATCACATTACCGTGGAAAAAATTCTGGAACCGACTCCAGGGGTGCATTATCCCCGGTGTGTGGCAGGCGATCGCGCTTGTCCTCCAGAAGAATGTGGCGGCATTCGCGGGTATGCCGAGGTGTTAGAAATCCTCAAAAATCCTGAAGATCCAGACTATGCCGAAACCCGAGAATGGGTGGACGAAGATTTTGACCCCGAGGTATTTAAAATCGATGAGGTGAATCGACAACTCAAAGCGATTCGATAAATC
>CAYUEH010000912.1:0-1877 GCA_964442465.1 uncultured Laspinema sp.
CTGATGCTTAGGGAAAGATGACTTGTACTCCACTGCCGATTCACTATAAAATGCCTGATAAGTTTTTTGAATCCAGCCTCCCGACTTCGATTTAGGGTAGCTGCCGATTGGCGATCGCCAATAGATGGGTTGAATGAGGATGGGGCCACTCCTAAGACTATAAAGTTTGGCATTTTCTGCGTTGGTCCCCCTGGCAAAATCTGATTGTATCTCAAAAAATTATGGTGTAGAGGCGTCAGCACCCCGCACTGAAGTGACGGGGCTTTATGCCTCACCTTCAGTTAGCTGACCAGCTTAAGTCTGAACTGACTACGTTTTTAAGGTCATGACACCTACAAATGATTTCCAGTTTGTAGCTCTGTCGTTAACGATTAAACAGCTTTACGAGGGGTAAGGCAGTGTCGTTAGCCGAACAAGCCTAAAAAACATTGGCGAGGAAAACATTACCCGTTTTACGGAGACTTTCAATGTCCAACTTTGTATTTGTTCTCGATACTGACAAACGACCCCTAGATCCAGTTCACCCTGGAACAGCGCGTCACCTCCTCAATGCAGGGAAGGCTGCGGTTTTCCGTCGCTATCCCTTCGCCATCATCCTCAAACAAGCGCGTCCCGATGCTCCCGTACAAGACCTAGAACTCAAACTAGATCCGGGTTCCAAGACCACAGGGATTGCCATTAACCAGGGCAACAAAATCATTTTTGGAGCCGAATTGCAGCATCGAGGACAACAAATTAAGGATGCGCTGCTATCCCGTGGTCAATTGCGGCGAAGTAGAAGAAATCGCCAAACTCGCTATCGGAAAGCACGATTTCTCAATCGGACTCGTCCAATCGGTTGGCTGGCCCCCTCATTACAGCATCGAGTAGATACGGTTCTGACCTGGGTCAACCGACTCCGCAAGCTCGCTCCTATTGGCAGCATTGCTCAGGAGTTAGTCAGATTTGACCTGCAACTGATGCAAAATCCTGAAATCTCAGGGGTGGAGTATCAACAGGGCGAATTGCAAGGCTATGAAGTCCGAGAATTTTTGCTCGAAAAGTGGGGACGCCAATGTGCTTACTGCGATGCCAAAAATATTCCGCTAGAAGTGGAACATATTCAAGCGCGCTCCAGAGGGGGTTCCGACCGAGTTTCTAATCTTACTCTGGCTTGTCATGAGTGTAATCAGACCAAGGGAAATCAAGATGTTCGAGACTTTCTATCCGGCAAGCCTGAGCTTTTAAATCGCCTTCTCAAGCAAGCAAAATCCCCGCTCAAAGATGCGGCTGCGGTCAACTCTACCCGTTGGGCATTGTTCAACGCACTGAAAGCGACGGGGCTACCCGTAAAAACGGGGACGGGGGGACAAACAAAATTCAATCGGACTCGCCTAGAAATTCCTAAATCGCACTGGCTCGATGCGGCCTGTGTTGGTCCGGTTGACTCACTCGAAGTGCTGACCTCCAAACCGCTGTTGATTGTAGCAAAAGGGCATGGAACAAGGCAGAGGTGTGGCACGAATAGGTTCGGGTTTCCAATTCGTCATAAGTCGAAAGTGCAGATTCACAAAGGTTTTCAGACGGGCGATATTGTCAAGGCAACAGTTACGGCTGGCCAGAAAATAGGTTCCTACGTGGGGCGGGTTCTGTGCCGTGCGTCAGGCAGTTTTGACATCGTTACCCAGTCTGGAAGAGTGGCAGGAATTAACCACAAATATTGCAAACCTATTCACAAAAAGGATGGCTATGCTTATGCGCTCTGAAGACTGTAGGAGGCTAAAGCCCCTTGAGTCAGTTTTCCTCCCTGCTCTAAAGGTTTCCCATCATCCCAGGAGTTCTACGTGAATCATATCCCCCCCCTGGATCTCTCTTTGCAGTACCACACGATCGCCCAA
>CAYUEH010000913.1:0-1867 GCA_964442465.1 uncultured Laspinema sp.
CTTCCCCCTTCTTAAGGGGGACGGGAGGGGGATCCAAGGGGGACGGGAGGGGGATAATCAGGGGGGTTGGGGGGATCAATCCTTTTTTTTGCAAGAGGTCTATTATAGCATGACAATTCCACTGATTGTCAATTTTCAGGGCATCGTTCGCGCAGCGTGTGCGAAGCACATACCCTTTAATTGACTTGAGGGGTCCATGTATCCCGACGCTGACCGTTCCAGTACAGCGCGGGACTTAGCGCCCCTCAAACTCCCCAGTAGTTAAACGACCGGATTATTGGATTGAATCGCTCAGTAGAATTACTCAGCAAATCTCGCTTCTGGGGTTAAACTCCAGAAGCGATCGCGATCGCCACTTTTAAACATCAGGGGTAAAAACCCGGTTTGGAAATCCAACCGGGTTGCATGATTTCAGGGCAGTGAATGATCTGAGGCAATTTAAAAATTATGGCAACCAGGGATACTGACGAAAATCCGGTTGCCTTTTTTCTAGAAACGCTTGTTTTCCTTCCGCCCCTTCTTCCGTCATGTAATACAGCATCGTGGCATTCCCCGCCAGTTCCTGTAACCCCGCTTGACCATCGCAATCGGCATTAAAGGCAGCTTTCAGACAGCGAATGGCGATCGGGCTTTTCTCTAAAATTTCATTCGCCCAAGTCACCCCCTCCGCCTCCAGTTGTTCCACCGGCACCACCGCATTCACCAACCCCATCTCCAACGCTTGGGTGGCATTATATTGCCGACAGAGAAACCAGATTTCCCGCGCCTTCTTTTGACCCACAATTCGCGCCAGATAACTGGCCCCAAACCCCCCATCAAAACTGCCCACTTTCGGTCCCGTTTGCCCAAAAATGGCATTTTCTGCCGCTAGGGTTAAATCACAAATCAGGTGTAAAACATGACCCCCCCCGATGGCATATCCCGCAACTAAGGCAATCACCACTTTCGGCATAGACCGAATTAACCGCTGTAAGTCCAGGACATTTAAACGGGGAACTCCCGCCTCATCGATATACCCCGCTTCCCCCCGCACACTTTGGTCCCCACCGGAACAGAACGCATATTTGCCATCAGTATGAGGTCCCGCGCCGGTGAGTAACACCACCCCAATGCGACTATCTTCCCGCGCATTAGAAAAAGCATCATACAGTTCAAACACCGTTTTCGGACGGAAGGCATTCCGCTTGTGGGGCCGGTTGATGGTAATTTTGGCAATCCCATCGGTTTTTTCATAGAGGATATCTTCGTAAGTTTTAGCGGTTTGCCAGTTGATTTGCATTTCATCCAGTAGCTGCGCGACATCAAATTGTGCATTGTACCTTGCCTGGGGTGTTTCCGCTTCACCGGGTCCCCGATCGCCGCTGCTTCACCCGGATTCCCCCGGCCCTATCCTGAGAATTTTGCGAATTAATCCCGATTTATATCTTTTAAAAGCCCTGAATTCTCAAGGTTAAATAAACTTTAAATCCTGGATTTGTTTTATAACTGCACAGTCGGAACCTCTATCAATTTGTAAGGTCATCTCAAAAATCCGGGAAGAGAGCCCCTCTGTTTCCTGCCTAATTCAAATGATTTATAAAGTTTCTACCCTCTGAGGTGTTGCGTATCCTCACTGAATCAAGCTCTGGAAACAAAAAGATTTACCCCCCTAACTTACCTCGATTGGTGAATCTTTACGTGAATATACGGACTATTTAACCTGAATGAATTACAGTGACCTAATCCAACCGTCTTCAAATAACCCCTATGGGGGGATATTGTAGGAACTTTCTTTATTCAATCTTTAAAAAAAAGACTTGTCTTTCCCCAAAAAAGTTCATACGATTGGGAATATCAGAATAAAAGTTTCACACCAGTGACGAGGGGA
>CAYUEH010000914.1:0-1865 GCA_964442465.1 uncultured Laspinema sp.
TTATAGGCTATAATCAGAGGTGGAAACCAAGGGCTTATTGTGTCTAATTTCAGGAAGACACCGATCGCCACAGCCAAAACCCTTGAAAAATCGTTGTCCACTCCTCGGCAACCGCAACCATTCCACTCCCTGCCATCCCTCGTCTTGCACCAATTTTTGAAGCAGTCCCAATCCCCCACTTGACAAATCTCCATAACTATGATATGGGAAGAACCAAAAATCAGGGACAACCCTTTCCAGGGACAAAAGAACCCTCTAAAATAGAGGAGATTGGCGCATAGCAGCGATCGCGAAAGTCGAGACTTGTTGTTTGAGGGGAACCCGTGTTTTTTAGCATCATTATTCCAACCTATAATCGCCGACCGATTTTAGAGAAATGCCTGCGAGCATTAGAACAGCAAAAACTCAGAGACCCGAGTCAAATTAGCGGCTATGAAGTTATTGTCATTGATGATGGTTCAACCGATCGCACCTTAGAATGGTTAGGGGAAAATCGGGAAGAGTTTCCTCGTATGCGGTGGTTGGAACAAGCGCATCAAGGACCGGCAACGGCGAGAAACCGAGGGATAGAAGCCGCCCAAGGGGAGATGATTATTTTTATTGATAGTGATTTAGTGGTGACTGAGAATTTCATCCAAGCTCATGCCGATGGGTTGAGGGAGGGAGAGGAGAAAATAGGAAGCGATCGCCTGTTTACTTATGGTCATGTGATTAATACCTGCAACTTTGATAATCCCACGGCAGAACCCTATAAAATCACTGATTTTTCTGCTGCTTATTTTGCTACCGGCAACGTGGCGATCGCCCGCAAATGGTTAGAACAAGCGGGAGGATTTGACCCTTCCTTTTCCCTGTATGGGTGGGAAGACTTAGAATTGGGAGTTCGCCTGAAAAAATTAGGCTTAAAATTGATAAAATGTCCCCAAGCTGCCGGATATCATTGGCATCCACCCTTTACCTTGGATGATTTACCTCGGGCAATTAACCGAGAAATAGAACGAGGAAAAATGGGAGTTGTGTTCTATAAAAAACATCCGACTTGGGAAGTGCGGATGATGATTCAGATGACTGGATTGCATCGAATGTTGTGGGGAATTTTGTCCTTGGGGGGGAGATTAAATGAACGGACAATGGCAGGATTGTTGCAGTGGTTAATCAACCAAGGAAAATCCCAGTTTGCTTTAGAAGTATCCCGAATTTTTTTGAATTGGTACAATGTTCAAGCAGTTTATGCGGCGGCGAATGGAGAGGGGGAAAAGTAACGGTTGAAGAGGCGATCGGGATAAAGCAAAAATCCGCGATGAAGAGAAATTTAAAGTATTGCACTCGTCCTAAAAATGAGTGGCAGTCAGTAGGAAACTGCGGATAGCCCGAGGGACCTGATAGAGGGGCCAGTTGGTACTAGACCTCTTGCAAAAAAAAGGATTGATCCCCCCAACCCCCCTTAAGAAGGGGGGCTTTAAAGAATGAGGCAAGAGGTCTACTCAATCCGGTTGATAAAAGCATTAAAAATTGTAGGGTGGGCATTGCCCACCTCGATTCGGTGGGCATTGCCCACCCTACTCAATCCGGTTGATAAAAGCATTAAAAATTGTAGGCCCTTCGACGAAGCTCAGGAGGCATTGCCCACCTCGATTCGGTGGGAGCATCTCAATTTCGCCTCAAAGGGGAATTTATACGTCTTGCTCCCCCTTCCCTCGTAGGGAAGGGGGCTGGGGGGTTAGGTCTCTTTGCCTTCTTGAGATGCTCCCGATTCGGTGGGCAATGCCCACCCTACAATTGCTCAACTTGTTTTTCAAGACCTATTCCAACCGCATTCCGTATGAGACCCTGGAGACGGGTAAAAATTAGAACGGTGGAAAAGG
>CAYUEH010000915.1:0-1864 GCA_964442465.1 uncultured Laspinema sp.
AAGTCGGGACGTTGAACGAAGAGGAGAACGACTCAAGGCGTTACTACCAACTGAGAAATGATCGGGTTGTACGGAAAAATCAGGGTTTCAGCCACTATTTTCCTGGCTAATGTGAAAAGTGCATTGTTAAAATGCGTAAAAATCATACTTAGAAATATTTTGTAACTTTAGATACGCATTTTCCTCGTTGATGCGACTAACTTATAGGGAAATCAACCAGAAATTCGAGGGAAAATGAATCAAAATAAAAATAAAGTAATGAATGATACGGTTCGTACTTTTTTAGAAACTTACTAGGTTATTATTTTCATTAACAGGCCACAAATAAAACGAGGTTCTCTATGACATTAGCCACAGAAAAGCCCACAACGAGTTTAAATAAATTTGAGAAGATCAAGGCTGAAAAAGACGGACTTGATGTCAAAAATCAGCTAGAAGATTTTGCTCAAATGGGCTGGGAGGCCATTGATGCGAGCGATCGCGATTACCGGCTGAAATGGCTGGGGGTGTTCTTTCGCCCGGTGACGCCGGGTCAGTTCATGGTGAGGATGCGGATGCCTCATGGAGTCATGAACAGCCTGCAAATGCGGGTCTTGGCGGAGATAGTCGAGCGGTATGGGGATGATGGAAATGCAGATATTACGACTCGGCAAAATCTGCAACTGCGTGGCATTAGACTAGAAGATATTCCCGATATTTTTAACCGATTTAAAGCAGCGGGGATGACCTCGATTCAGTCGGGAATGGATAACGTTAGAAACATTACCGGGTCTCCAGTTTCTGGGATTGACAAACATGAGTTAATCGATACTCAAGAGTTAGTTCAAAAGGTCCAAGATATGATTACCAATACCGGAGAGGGTAATCCGGCGTTTAGTAACTTACCGAGGAAATTTAACATTGCGATCGGGGGATGTCCAGACAACTCCATTCATGCCGAAATCAATGATATTGCCTTCATTCCGGCTTATAAAAATGGAGAAATTGGCTTTAACGTACTCGTCGGCGGCTTTTTCTCAGCGAAACGGTGTGAAGCGGCGATCCCCCTAAATGTGTGGGTTCCCCCCAATGATGATGTGGTGGAGTTATGCCGTGCTATTTTAGAAATTTACCGAGATAATGGCCCCCGAGCCAATCGGCAGAAGTCTCGTTTAATGTGGCTAATCGATGAATGGGGTTTGGAGAAATTCCGGGATGAAGTCGAGAAAGAGTTTGGAAAACCCCTAGCAGAAGCTGCCGAGAAAGATGAGATTGTTTGGGAAAAACGGGATCATCTCGGAGTGTTCCCCCAGAAACAAGCGGGATTAAACTTTGTGGGGTTCAATGTTCCCGTGGGGCGGTTGTTTGCTCCTGATATGTTTGAGTTAGCTAGACTTGCCGAGGTGTATGGCAATGGTGAGATCCGGTTAACGGTGGAACAAAATGTGATTATTCCGAATATCCCCGATTCACGGTTAGAAGCATTGTTGCAAGAACCGATTGTAGAGAAATTTAGGATTGATCCGGCACCTCTGACGCGATCGCTCGTTTCCTGCACCGGCGCTCAATTCTGCAACTTTGCCTTAATTGAAACCAAAAATCGCGCTTTAGCCTTAGTTCAAGAACTGGAAGCGGAATTAGAAATCCCCAAAACCGTGCGAATTCACTGGACTGGCTGTCCCAACTCTTGCGGACAACCCCAAGTGGCAGAAATTGGCCTGATGGGCACCAAAACCCGCAAAAATGGCAAAACCGTGGAAGGGGTAGACCTCTACATGGGCGGGAAAGTGGGCAAGGATGCTCACCTGGGTAGCTGTGTTCAAAAAGGCATTCCCTGCGAGGACCTGAAACCCGTATTGCGGCAGTTACTCGTCGAGCAGTTTGA
>CAYUEH010000916.1:0-1854 GCA_964442465.1 uncultured Laspinema sp.
GATGCTCTATCATGAAGGGTGCAGATCCCCGAGGCAATGTTTGTCGTGACCCCAACATGAAAGTCAATCAAGATATTCTCACGCGCTATTTACATCGACTCCGCAATCAACCGGAATGGTTAAGTTTGAACGAGGTGGCAGAGTCCCTAGGAATCGATCGCGCGGCGTCTCGGCGCTATACGAAGATGGCGATCGAGTGGGGACTGCTAGAACGTCAACAATTGGAAAATCAACCTACCCAAGTTAAAGCAACGGAAAAACTCGTGGCACTCTCTCCTTCTGAAGTGCGATCGGTGGTCCAGGAAAATACTTCCCCGGAATTTTCCCCCTGAGCGATCGCCATGACTGGATTGGAACAATTCAAGACAACCTCAGATTCAGCGATCAGGATCAGAATTAAGCCATCCCAGGGCCTTCTTCCAGAATGGCTGACCGCTCCTCTTGAGGTTTCTCCTTCTATGACGGCCAACGAGTCCCGAAAATACGATACACTCGAAGGTTGCAGCACAGTGGGCTTTTTGCCCGAACACAGGAGACTTAAACCTTGGGGATAGAACTACGAAGTTATGTATTTTTAGACAACTTGCAGTCCCAACACGCCGCCTATATCGGGACTGTGGCCCTGGGGTTCTTACCCCTACCCGGAGATGCCTCCCTGTGGATTGAAATCTCTCCCGGCATTGAAATCAACCGCATCACCGATATCGCCCTGAAATCAACATCGGTGCGTCCGGGGGTGCAGTTTGTAGAAAGATTATATGGATTACTGGAAATTCATTCCAGTTCCCAAGGGGAGACGAGGGCTGCCGGTGGAGCGATTTTGGATGCCCTGGGGGTGAAGGAACGCGATCGCCTCAAACCGCGCATTGTGTCGAGTCAAATTATCCGCAACGTTGATCCCCATCAAACTCAACTGATCAATCGTAACCGCCGGGGGCAAATGCTCCTAGCGGGTCAAACTTTGTATGTGTTGGAAGTGGAACCCGCTGCTTATGCTGCTTTAGCAGCAAATGAAGCGGAAAAAGCCGCGTTGATTAATATCTTACAAGTTCAAGCCGTGGGCAGTTTTGGTCGCCTCTATCTCGGCGGAGAAGAACGGGATATTTTAGCAGGTTCGGCGGCGGCGGTAGCAGCGATTGAAAATATTGTGGGACGTGAACACCCGATGCAGAAACGAAAGGAATAATCATCGGGATCAAGTTCGCCGCCTACCCTACCGCCTTTAGGATTCCGAGGAATCGATCGCCCCGGTTTTGAGGGACTGTTCTAACACTTGTCGCTGTTCGGCATTATGTAAAAAGTAACCACTCATCATCGCCGAAGCTAACATCCGACCCAGATTTTCCCGACTGGTGGTGATGGTAACACCGAAATGTTCCGGAGGCAAAGCGCCTAACATTCCTCTGAGGTTCCGTTCCATGATTTCCGCTGCTGCACTAGAGGGTTGCGACAGTTTGGCGATCGTCTCCGGGTGCAGTTCTTGCATATATTCCCAGAGGCTATTTTCGTCTTCGGAATCTTTGCCAAAGAAGGAATGCCCGCGATTCGATAAATTGTTCATGGTTTTATTTCCCTTGGATAGTCCATCTTTAATGGTTTCGATAGTTCTAAGATAGCAAGCCTAACCCCCGGGTTGTAGTGAGCAAAACCGAACTCTACTGACGGATTCTGCGACTCAGACAGGACTTACACAGATTTTGAGAATCCACCCTAATACTAAATCCGGTGGGTAAAAGTAGGGTGGGCACTGCCCACCGGAATTCCGGTGGGCAGTGCCCACCCTACAATGGCTAAATGTCCGGGCGATTCGCGATTCGCCTCTACAGATTTAGGGTTCAATGTCCGGGCGATTCG
>CAYUEH010000917.1:0-1839 GCA_964442465.1 uncultured Laspinema sp.
TTAATGGCGGGCGGAACCTTCTTGACGCGCTGCCTGTTGGACGGCGGCGGAGACTGCGGTGACTACGCGATCGTCGAACACGGAGGGAATGATATTTTCCCGGCTGAGATCCGAGGGCTTGACTAAGGAGGCGATCGCCTTGGCGGCTTCCAAATACATGGTTTCGGTAATCGTATGGGCCCGACAATCGAGGGCCCCCCGGAAGATGCCGGGAAATGCCAAAACGTTGTTAATTTGGTTAGGATAATCGCTACGTCCCGTGGCAATGACGGCGACATCATCCATGATTAATTCCGGTTGAATTTCCGGGATGGGATTGGCCATTGCAAAGACGATGGGATTCGGTGCCATTGAGCGCACCATTTCCGGCGTTAATACTCCCGGAACGCTGACGCCGATAAACATATCTGTTCCTTTAATCGCATCGGCTAAATTGCCGCCTTTTTCTACAGCAAATTCGCGTTTTTCCTCATTTAAATCGGTGCGACTGTGACAGAGGATGCCTTTGGAGTCACATAAGGTCATATAGCGGGCACCGGCTTGGCGTAATAAGCGGGCGATCGCCACCCCAGCGGCCCCGGCCCCATTCATGACAATCCGGATATCTTCCATCGCTTTCCCCACCAATTTCAAGGCATTGATCGAGGCGGCGAGGGTAACGATCGCCGTGCCATGTTGGTCATCATGGAACACCGGAATATCCAATTCCCGGCGCAAGCGCGCTTCAATTTCAAAACAGCGGGGGGAACTAATATCTTCTAAATTAACGCCTCCAAATACCGTGGCAATCCGTTTGACGGTTTCTACAATTTCATCACTATCTTGAGTGTTCAGACAGATGGGAAATGCATCAATTCCCGCAAAGGCTTTAAATAACATGGCCTTGCCTTCCATGACCGGGAGTGCGCCTCCGGGACCGAGATTGCCTAGGCCTAAAACTGCCGAACCATCAGTGACGATCGCCACGGTATTTTGCTTGATGGTCAGATTGTAGAGTTGTTCGGGATTGTTAGCGATTTCCATACAAATTCGCCCCACGCCGGGGGTGTATGCCATCGCTAAATCGGCTTGAGTTTTGAGGGCAATTTTATTTTCAATGGTAATTTTTCCGCCCCGATGCAGGTTAAAGGTGCGATCGTAAACGTTGAGCACTTTAATGTCTGAGATGCCCTTGATTTTTTGGACAATCTCTTCGGCGTGTTCGCTACTAGAAGCATCGACGGTAATATCCCGCGTCGTATGAGCCAGGGTTTGTTCGATCAAGTCGATTTGGCCGAGATTCCCCCCAACCGAGGCGATCGCCTGGGTCACGGTGGCCAGGGTTCCGGCTCGGTTGAGAAGTTGCAAGCGAATCGTAACGCTAAAGCTAGAATTGGGTGTTAATGCGACCATCTTACTGCTGTTGTCCTCCAACAATTCACCAAACCTATTAGACGCTCCGTCGCGCCTGCCGGTTTTTTTTCCATCAAGGCTAATATCTTACCCTGATTTGCTTCTCGATTACGTCAGCAAAACTCTAAATTATGGGCTAATTTTGATAATTCCCAAACCTCAGATTCTCTCAGGTTTGAAGAGCAAATATTAAGTATTTCTAAGGAGCAATAATAAATGTTAATTTTTTCAGGAATTTCCCAGGTTAATCGGGAGTGTCATCACAGAAAAAGTCTGCAACGACAACGGGTAGAACTGTTTGGGTAATGACCCTGGATTTTAGCTCCTCGGTATCCCATAAAAGAGAGAGGACAAGAAACCCGGTTTGTATCTTCAGGGGTGACTACGAACCGGGAACACCCCTGAAGGGGTGACTACGAAAAGTGTGTAGTGAGTCCTTCAGGGGTC
>CAYUEH010000918.1:0-1828 GCA_964442465.1 uncultured Laspinema sp.
CCGAAAATGTCGAGAATGTTGCCGGTATCGCACTTAGAACCATCGGAAATGAAGATTTCTGAGGCATCGATCGCGCATCCTCGGGATTGGAAGTCGTGGGTGGCAATTTTTTCGCGCAACCAGGCATACCCTTGTTCGGGTCCGTACCCTTTAAATAGACTGCGATCGCCCATATCTTCCACCGCTTTTACCATTGCTTTGCGGCAAGCTTCGGGAAGGGGTTCTGTGACATCGCCAATGCCAAGTTTGATGATTTTGGCGTCCGGATTCGCCTCGGCAAAGGCATTCACCCGACGCGCAATTTCGGGAAACAGGTAACCGGCTTTGAGTTTGAGGTAGTTGTCGTTAATCGTTGCCATCGTCAATCATTAAAAACATCGTATTACAGTTTACTGCCAATGGTACCATCCGGGATAGAGGTTGGAGTTGCTATTTTTGGTAAGAACAATCTCAAGTCGGGGAATACCCCTGTAAACCCAATTCGGGACGATGGGGTTCTCAAATTGATTGTTAACTGGCGATGGGTTTGCGTCCTACCATATAATATAGGGTCAAATCGTTCCAAATGCCTTGCGGGGTGACTAAGGTTTCTAATTCCGCCAAATATTGGGCTTTGACGGCGTTTAATTGTTCTGAATTGAGATGTTGGACAAAATTCATCTGAGTCAAGGGATTGTTTAAAATCATCTCCCATAAATTTTGAGCCGACTCTAAGCTCAAATAGTCTCCAAATTGCTCCTCCGTAACTTGGATTTGTTCAAAACCGGCGGTTTGGAGGAGGTGTCGGCATTTTTCATGTGTTGCGGTTTCTTCGGACCACCGGGGAAATTCTAACCCGTAGTTTTCGGCAATTTTTATTAAGAGGTTGCTGGCAATCGAAGCGGTTTCAGCAATTCCGGTCAAGGCAATGATGCCACCAGGTTTTAGAAAATTATGCCAACGGCGCAAGTTGGTGGTAATATTGGGAATATAAGGAATGCCGCAACAGCAAAAAATCCGGTCAAAGTGGTTTTCGGGGAAGTCGAGGGTTTCGATATCTCCTTGTTTGAGTTCGATATTGCTTAAACCCGCAGCAGTGATTTTAGACTGCGATCGCCTTAACATTCCCTCGGACAAATCAACTCCCACTACTGACCCGCTATTTCCCACAATTTGGGCTGCTTCAATGGCGACTAACCCAGTTCCCGTGGCGATGTCTAAGATGTGTTGTCCCGGTTGAATGTCGGCGCATTGGATGAGATGATGGGCCACAAGGGGATGAAAATCGCCTTCTTGGTCATAATTGATTCGGCGATTAAAGTAATCGGCAATTTGTTGTTTATAGTGATTGGGCAGGAAAGAATCATTCATTCTGGCTGTCGGTTTGTTATTCTATGACAAGGGTTTTTAGGAGGCTGAAAAAAATAAATAGTCTAGGAGAGATCCCCCCAACCCCCCTTAAGAAGGGGGGCTTTTTCGAGGATTAAATCAGCTTTTTAATTTAGGCAACGCCGTACTGTTCAAACCAAGTGAGAAGGCGATTCCAGGCGTCTGCTGCTGCTTCTGGGCGGTAGGTGGGGCGATAGTCGGCATAGAATCCGTGGGGAGTGTCGGGATAGAGGATGATTTCGGAGTTGCTGTTGCCGGAGGCGAGGCGATCGCGCATTTGTTCGACGGTATCATTGGGAATCAAGTCATCGTCACCGCCGTATAATCCGAGGATGGGGACGGTTAATTCCTCGGCAATATCGATGGGATGTTGGGGAGTCAGGGGGGTAGATTCACCGACTAATCGCCCATACCAGGCGACTCCTGCGGTGACTTGGGGGTTATGGGCGCTATACAACCA
>CAYUEH010000919.1:0-1824 GCA_964442465.1 uncultured Laspinema sp.
CCTAGAGGGATAAGTCGCGCAGATAGTAAAAGCGATCGCTGCGCCAATCGCTGCCCTTAATTCGGCCTAAATATCCCGTAAGGGGAGAAGAAAGTTCGATTAAAATTTCGTGCATTTCTTTTAAGGGAATAAAATGGTGGGGATAGGAACTTACATATAAAGCATGGAGTGCTTCTACCCCAGCGAGTTCTAAGCGGGCATTTTCTAAGTGTCTTTTCACCAGTTTGATAATGCGCGATCGCAACTCAATGGATTCTTTGACTTTATCGATATAACTATTGACTTTATCATCAGCCCATCCATAGGGGTCTTGGCGCAAACACTGTTTTAATTTCAGTAAGTCCACAGACCCTTTATATTTAGCTTGCAAGTGAACTAGACTTTGCAAGGTTTCGGGACGGATGACATTCATCTGATTTTTAATTGCCACGTTCAGCGCATCCACAGTTAACTCTCCAGCCGCGACGATCCACTTAATAGCTCGTTCGTATCGTTCGGTTCCGAGATGATTTACAGCCCGAGTTAGGAGTTGAGCGGGATTGTCAGCGATCGCAGTTTTGGGGTTTTTAGCTTTACACTGTCCTACCATAAGATAGGGCGTTTCGCAATAAAAATCGACTCCTTCCCCGGCAATCAGGGAGTCAGGAAGGAGTTCAGGACCGTTAAACCCTAATTTCAGCAACCCTTGGCGCACCAGCTTGGCAAACCCATCGGCATCTTGAGAATGACCAACAGGGGCGATCGTCTTAATCCAGTTTAAATCCGGGTCCTCTGAGGTGACGGGAACCGGATTTCCGAACCCGAGAAACTGTTGCAAATCATCATCAAGGTTTTGTGCCGTGGGTTGAGAACGAGCGAGTTGGGCGATCGCCCCTTGCAAGGCATCTAATTCCGGATGCAGGGGGAGAAGAAACTGTTCAAGTTGTGAACGCCGGTAGGTAAAGGTGCGATCGCTCAATACCGGCACAAAATCAGTCACCGGGATGGTTACAGGTAAGGCGATCGGGTTCCCGATGCGGTTGGGTGTGGGAGGATGACAAGCTAAGGCGATCGCCCCAGGGAGTCGATAAACCCGCAAATGCGCCAGAAAAATAGCCCCCTGATCCTGGAGAATTTCCTCTAAGTCTTCTAAACTCCACAAGGTTAATTGAGACAGAGTACGCAATCCATTTCTGTCTGTAATGGTTTGGCATCCTTCACACCGGGCGATCGCCACAATCTTCACGGTTTCTGCGACTTCCGTGGGTTCATCCCCGGACTCTCGCGGCAGTTGGGGGCTAAAATCATTCCGGAAATAGAGGGCAAATTCTCGTCCTGGTTCCAGAAAAATTTCTGCCACCGCAGCAATGGTAGTCCCTTGGATGAGCGCCTCTACATCCGGTGCACTTAAGCCGAAAGCGGTTGAAATTAACACAGGTTGGTTCATGGTGCCATCTCTTGGGGACCTAGTAGAACAGGGTGATACTTTTCTAAATCGAGGGTTATAGCGGTTCCCACAGTTATTTGCGTACATTTTTGGAGTGCAAGCATCTTCCTCCCTAGGACAAGCGAAATCCCAAGATTTGCGTCAGTCTTGTCCGTTATAATTATTCTCCCTCATCATCATGAGGAAAAGAAGGCGCTTTGTCAGAATTATCTTTATAGAAAGAATTTTAGAGCAGCGATCGCCCTAAAAAAAAGATTGCCGACGATCCTAAGCGATCGCCGACAACCTCTAAGGCTGTTAACACTTTAGGGGTTAACCCGCCCAGATAGAATTTTTATAACCCAAAATCGGGATGACTGGATTCGAACCAGCGGCCCCTTCGTCCCGAACGAAGTGCG
>CAYUEH010000920.1:0-1823 GCA_964442465.1 uncultured Laspinema sp.
AAATCAAAGCATTTCGCAGTCGCCTTCCCGGGCGATTTTTGGTTTTGGAGTAAAATCGCCCCTGCTACAAAGCCATTCCGAGGTTAAAGTCGGGGCATCCATTCCAGGGCAATCCCAAAGCGAGTATCGTTATCCCCATCGGCATCGTGACGCCGGATATCCGTGGAGAGGCGAAATTGAGGCGTAATCGCATACCCAACGGCCAAAGTTCCTAACCCCACGGTTTGATCACCACCTATTCCCACGACGCTATATCCTACAGACAAATCTGCCCCCCCTGTGCGCGAGAGCACCAACATAGCGCGTCCCCCCAACTCTACCCCACTGGTGGAGTAAGATTCTCCCTCAATGTGACGATATCCCACCACGGGTGCTAGATTGAAATATCCCCCCAAGGGCAGCACATAATAACGCAACTGAGCACCGCCACCGGAAAATCCCCCACTTCCAGCAAAATAATCTCCACTGAGGGTTAATCCGGTGCCACCAATAAAGATGTCCTCGACCCCGACATTCACCCCACTCCCATCATCATCGGAGGTAACTTGGGCATATCCCACCCGTACTCGGGTCCGAAAACTAGGGTCATTGTGAATCTCTTCCAAGACATTTGGCACTTCTTCTAACCACCGTTGGAGGACGGGACTGCCTTCGATGATTTCCGGACTCAAATCCACGGATTGGGAGTTCACGGGTTCCGAATCCAGGGGGGAGTCATCAACCTGGGCTAATAGGGGCTTTGCCGATGCCATAGGAATACCGCCCCAATTCAAGGTTAAATGCAGGGCGAGATAAATCAGACCGACGCTGCACTTGAGGCTACAACCCGCCAGTCCTCTGGGGACAAGGGAAAGTAGGGATTGAAGCAATGGCACAGACTCAGAAATTCTACGGCTTTCCTGGGTGCACTGCATTCCCTCAACTATCAATGGAGAGGAGACAGGAGGAAATAAGGGCCGGGAACTCCGATGGGTTGGATTAGGCATAGTCTTGAACTCGGATGAATGAGCAACGGCATGGTTAGTATGACATGAACAAATAGGCATCCTGGGAGGGTGGAGTCTGGAAACCTGTTCGGTTTGAGCAAAATGGGCCAAACTGGGTTTAAACTGGGTCTAGGCATCGGATTGAGATTATAACTCGTGATGAAGGCCGATCGCCCGTGGAGTTAGGCTAGGGGTTTAAGGGCGATCGGCCTCCCATCTCTGACGATCGCCACAATGCTTATACAAAAGTCGGACACTCGGTTTAATTAATTTTCTCACACTGTATGACACCTTCCTGATTATTCCAGAGTCAGTTCACGATCGCTTTTCTGGCGATCGAGAATTCACACTCAAAGCATACGGATTTAGGGGGGATTAACCAGACTGGAACTCAGGGGATGAGTTAATTGGGGGGCGATCGGCTCTCTCCCCTTTGGATTCCGACAAACAAATATAATTTTCACTACTCCCCTCCTCTCCTGCAATTCAACGATTCAAACCCTGATGGTTAAATCGGAACCCAGGGGGTAAAATACAAATAGAAGAACCCATCACCCGAGTCAAACCGACAGATACCAGCCTCTTTTTAGCGCGAACCCTAAGCTGTAGAAATCAAGGGGGCAAAAATAGACCCTGAAATCCTTGCCAGATCAGGCTTTGAGCGCTATTTCCCGGTTCTGGAGGTTCGCGCAACTGCTGAAACCTATATGGAGCAATGATTTGATAGAAAAATGAACCCAACCTATTTACAAGTTGGCGGCTGTAATGGTATTTTTAATCTAGGTTCGCGCAAATGCACCTTGAAAACTTCATATACCAAGGGTTTCAAATACGAGC
>CAYUEH010000921.1:0-1816 GCA_964442465.1 uncultured Laspinema sp.
TAGAGGTCCCGGTTTTAATGCGATCGCTTTACTCCTTCCCAGGGGATTCTATGTAGTCTACATTCTATCCAAAAAAAAGACCCTCTTAATGGTTTAGGAGGGTCTTTACAATTTAATCAGGGTCAGGGTTTCGGGTGCAAAATTCGCATCAATTCGTTGAACAGTAGTTCAACACCTTTCGCCGCAGTTTGGCTACAGATTAACTTGCCAAACCGTTTTTTAGCCTCACCCTTTTTTACTGGGATGGGTTGATTGCCATCGGTTCCCAATAACTCGCCAAAATCAAGTGCAAGGGTTAGACTCTTTTCAACCTGCCGGACAACTGCGGGGGACAGCAAGGGACCCAATTGAGTCTTGAGAGTTGCGATCGCATCCTGCTGCTGTTTCAGTAACAGCTTGGAATGGAATATTTCGGGGTTCTCGTTGTATTGCCGGGTGCGGGTATCGTAGAACTCAGCGAGTTGTTTAGCGATCGCGTTATCTGGTCGAGACTTCACGGGTGCGATCGTAGTAATCACCCACAGATAGAGTAATTGTCGCGATATTTTGGATCCGCTTTTTTGGGTAGATTCCTTG
Organism: uncultured Laspinema sp.; assembly: GCA_964442465.1. Taxonomy (GTDB): domain Bacteria; phylum Cyanobacteriota; class Cyanobacteriia; order Cyanobacteriales; family Laspinemataceae; genus Laspinema. Next base: position 577 of record CAYUEH010000921.1, read on the forward strand.
TCTCCGGATGAGTTTTCAACCCCTCCGTAGCCTAATCGCTGCTTGAATCGAGCTCGCCAGTTCCGATAATTCCCGTCTCCCAGGAAACGCTCGATCGGGTAAATTTGGGAAATGACCCAGCATTTAACCCTTAGACCCATTCCTAAGTCATCCATCACTCGGTTGTAGACCCCGAGTTCCGGCTGTCTTAAGAGGGTAGCCAGTTCAGTCTCGATCTGGATCTCCCAGTCAGTTAGCTGACACAGTTGCCGCGCTAGATTGCGAGAATACTCTGATATCTCCACTCCATATTTGGGGGCGATCGAGATTTCGTACAGTTTCTCGTAGTAATTTAGCTTCCTCTCTAACTTCCGTTCCCTTCCTGCTAAGAAACACCACAGTGGCACCTGTCCATCGGGTCCCCGTTGAGAATCTTTCAATGCAGCCTCTGGGAATTCCCGGGCTAACTGTTGTCTGAGTCGGTTAATAATCGGACTCTGGATCCGATTTAAGTTATGGAGTTTTAGGCAATAGTCTCTCATGGGGATAATGAAACATTCATGCTCATACCCTAAAAATGCCTGTGGATAATTCCAGAAACCGAGGGCATAGGCAGCGAGGGCAAGCGCGTCAGCAGCATCATTCTTATCTGGCAGTTTTTTAGACTTGCGGAAGGATGCAACCTCAGAGTGCCCGACCCAGAGAATCTTGACCCCATGACTTTTGAGGATGTGGGCCCATATCCAGGAATAGTGTACTCCCGTGGGTTCCATCACCACACAGTCAGGGTTCATTGCTAACAGTTCGCTGATTCCATCCCGGTTAGAATATAATCTGGGAAATGATTTTCCGTGTTCCTTAAAATACCGCTTGAGGTCAAACGGTGCGTCTGTCAAAGCACAAGCTACAACGTTATCCTTACTAACGTCTAGCCCAATGACAATTGGTTTTGATTCCATAAATTTTCAAGGTGGTTTCTAGGAGTGTTTGCACAAATCTCCCCCTCTGTTTTAGGGCCACGAATCTCCCGAACGGTTGCAATTCTATGTCAAGCCTCTAAAGGGGAAAACCGCTATGGTGGCAGTAACCTAGTCCACGAATAAACTAAACCTTAATGGGTCATTTCAACATCAAGACCCTGAGTTACTGCCTAGCGGCACCGGGCCAAAGACCCGGGCGGTTCAATTGCGCTATCTCCCCGCGATCCTCCCCAGGGGGGAGCATTTCGATCCAGCGATAGCAGAGGATCAGGCGATCGCCA
>CAYUEH010000922.1:0-1811 GCA_964442465.1 uncultured Laspinema sp.
GGAAAGGGGGATCTCTTCTAAAAGATTTTGAAGAGTTTATTGTTCGGAGTTCCCTAAGAGGACCCCACCCTAACCCGGACCAAGACATCGGGGAGGGGACCGGAGGTGCTCTTAAGCGTGAAAAACCTACTCTTGTAAGCACCCCTTGGGTCCAATTTAGGAAATTCTGTCCTGGAAATCTCATTCTCAACATCACGGTGCATAATTTCCGAAGAATTCACCTAGTAATCATTTAGAAGGCAATCCGGGTATCTCAGTCCAGGTTGTTGACATCCTTCGTCATTGTTTTGAGGGTCCGATTATGTCCACTGTTTCTCCTGCCGACGCCCCTTACCTCTCCTCTTTAGAAAAAGGCATCATCGATGAAGTTAATCGCGCGCGCACGAATCCCAGTGCCTATGCGGCCTATTTGGAACAGATCCGCAACTCTCTAACCACCATAGAAGGGCCGAGTGTGATTACCGAAACCATTGACTTTCTGCGATCGCAAGCGCCGTTAGCGCCGTTGGAATTGTCTCAAGGGATGACAATGGCAGCGCGGGATCATGTCAATGATAAAGGTCCTCAAGGGTTAATGGGACATCAAGGCACTGATGGCAGCACCATCGGCGATCGCCTGAATCGATATGGCACTTGGCAAACGGGTGCAGGCGAAAATATCAGTTACGGCAAACAAACCGCTCGCGATGTCGTCTTACAACTGCTAATTGACGACAATGTTCCCAGTCGCGGTCACCGGACTAGCATTTTTAACTCACAACATCGGTTTATTGGGATTGATAGCGGACCTCACGGCCAATGGGGAACCATGTCCGTGATGACCTTAGCGGGCAATTATACAAATGCCAGTTCTCTGCCGACCCTCCCCTCCGCAGTCCCCGATGCTCAGATTGCCTTTAATCCCAGTCGGGGAACGCCAGAAATCCCCACTCCCTCCGGTGTAACCGATTTTACGAATCTCGGTGAGTTTTTTAGCCTCTCTGATGGCAGCGATCGCATTAATTTAGCAGATTGGCCCAATGCAATGGGAACATCCGTCTTGGCCTTAAATGGCAATGATACCGTCCTCGGCACCACCGGCAATGATGAGATCAATGGCAACCGGGGAAATGATGATATCCAAGGGGGAATGGGGACCGATTACATCCGAGGGGGTAAGGATTTTGATGTGATTTGGGGTGAGGATGGCAATGATATCCTCAATGGTAATAATAATGACGATACCGTATATGGCAGTGCAGGGGATGACATTGTAAGAGGGGGAAAAAATAATGATATTCTCTTCGGTGAAGCGGGGAATGATTTCCTGGTTGGAGATTTTGGACAAGATAGTTTAATTGGCGGTCCGGGAAGTGATGTTTTTGTGCTGCGGTCCGACAGTCAGGATGGACTCAAAAATACATCTAACTTTGTGACAGAAGTGGATATGATTGCCGATTTTAATCCCAATGAAGGCGATCGCATTGGCTTAAATAATGGCTTATCCCTCTCAGATTTAACCTTTGAAGAACTGGATATCGCCGTCAATGGAACATCCCAACAAGCGATCGCCCTCCGCATCTGGGCCACCGGGGACTATTTAGGACTGGTACTCAATATTAATTCCAGCGAACTCCAGGTTCCAGATAACTTTGTCACCGCCGATCAACGGTTAATGTTGGGGTGAGTTGCTGTAGGGGCGATTCGAGAATCGCCACCACAGTCGGTTTCAATCGACATCAAGCACCCTTCTCAACTTCTAAGGAAGTTTTTAACCCCCGCCGGTTGTTGCTTTGCTGTAGGGGTAAATGCGCAGGCCCCTGGGGCGCTTC
>CAYUEH010000923.1:0-1800 GCA_964442465.1 uncultured Laspinema sp.
TTATTTAATATCAAACCCTAAATGTAGGGTTGATTCGCGAATCAACCCTACAGCATCAGAGGTTTATGGGTAAGTCCTGAGTAATTGTAGTAGTAGGGTGGGCACTGCCCACCTACTCTTCTTTAACATTCAAACCTAAATGTAGTAGGGCACTGCCCACCGGAATTATGGTGGGCAGTGCCCACCCTACTCTTCTTTAACATTCAAACCTAAATGTAGAGGCATCCAAGCGAATCGCCTCTACATTTAGGGTGGATTCTCCACATCTGCGTAAGTCCTATCTGGGACGGATTGCCCGTCACTCGGGGTTAAATTCCCAGTACCCTAGAGATTTAACCTCGATCAAGAATAATCACCGCGAGTTAGGAAGATGCCCTATTTAACGGATCCCACGGATATTAAAGATGCGATCGCCACCTGTACCCAAGTCAAACGCCTCTGGGTGGATACAGAAGTGGCGGATTATAACACCCAAAACCCCCGAATTTCTCTGATTCAGGTCCTGCCCGACTTCCCCGGAGATTTCCCCAACTCCCAGGAACAGTTAATCAACCGGGTTTATCTTTTAGATGTTCTCGATCGCCCGGAATTAACCGCCGAGTTTATCCATACCCTGATTGTTAATTCTGCCCTGGAAAAAGTCTTTCACAATGCCAGTTATGATTTGAGGTTTTTAGGAAAAAGCCAAGCCAAAAATGTCACTTGTACGTTACTTTTGGCGAAAAGTTTGCCCTTGTTTATGTTGGAAACCTCTAATTTTCAACTCAAAACCTTAGCGGTTGAATTATGCGGGTTACCCCATCCGGATCGTTCGGAACAACAAAGTGACTGGGGGAGACGCCCGCTAAGTGAGACTCAAATTCGATATGCCACCCTCGACCCGATTTATTTAGCTTATGTGCATCGGCGCCTCCTGGAGATTGAACGCATGACTCAGCGCGATCCAGCAACGGATAATGTGAAAGTTTTGGCGGCAGAATATCTGCGATTAAAGCAGGAAGTGGCGTTACTGGAGTCGGAATTGAGTTATGTGGAAAAGCGCCTCAAATCCGCAATGCAAACTCAACGGATTACGCAAATGCATCGGGTGAAATTCTCCAGTTATGAGCGATCGACCTATAAAACGCCGTTTTCCGAATTAGCGAAACTGGTGCAAGAGGAACAGCTTGATGTTGATTTTATCCTAACCCTGACGAAGGAGATGCGGGCTCAGTTAGCTGCCGTCAGCGATCGCCTCCCCATGTCTGTGGAAACCTCAGAAACCCTCCAGTTAAAAATAATTCCACCGGAGGATGACTAATTCTAGCCAACCTGAATCCTCCAAACTGTAGGGTTGATTCGCGAATCAACCCTACATTTAGCAATTGACGGCATCTCCGGTCCCCTCCCCGATGTCTTGGGGAGGGTTAGGGTGGGGTCCCCCTCTGCAAGCAACCACCAAGGACAAACGACCAATGACCAATGACCAACGACAAAAACCATTGCAGAATTCTGAGAAATACTGTAAACTTTTGTAAATACCACCCAGGAGGAAGCCAAAGTGACGACACAACAGGGATTTGGGAAAGTGCAACCGCGCAAGAAAACCGGCAAAGGCACCGCCAAGCGGGAAGAGGCTGCACAGAAGTATGAGAAAATGAAAGAAGGGGAAATGCCCGAATTTCATATTTTTATGCGCATCCAAGGCAAAAAGAACTGGTTTCCCGTGGGTTCATTAATGGTGAATCGGACCAGTAAGATTAATCAAGCGATTTTTGACACCGAGGAAGAGTTGCGACAAGGCGGATTTCGCTTGTTTCC
>CAYUEH010000924.1:0-1787 GCA_964442465.1 uncultured Laspinema sp.
AGGATTCCTATCAAAAAATGGCAACCGCAATCAATCCCTTTGGCGATGGTCATGCATCGGAAAAAATAGTAGAAATTGTGCGGAATTATTTGGAATAGGCGCGCCCATTTTATCTAATAGACTCAGGAAGCGAATTGACCTAGGTATTTATCGAAGATGATGCGAAAATTAAATTTATAGCTCTTCTAACTCTGCCATGAATTCATCAACGGTTAGCCGTCGAGCCTTGCCCGCTTTGTATTCCTCTGTTGCTTCCACAATATTCGCCGCAATTTCCTCTCGGCGTTTTTGAGCTAGACGGGTTTTTACCAGGTCAATTAACACTTCTTGGTCTGAAGCGGATAAAGTTTCCACTACCTCCAAAACTTCATCAAAACCTAATTGTTTTCCGGAGGGCTTGCTCATTGAAATGGCTCCTTATTCAAGGATTTAATCAGGGTATTTTTTAGGCTAATCCCTAGTTTAAATCATTTTTATTCTGGTGTCTAGTTAGAGGCTGGACAAGAGGAAGGGTTTGAAGGAGTTGGCTGTTGGACGGGTGAAGCAGGGAGGCGATCGCAACTCACTGATTCAGCATGGAGTCCAGGTACTCTCTACAAGGCAGGAATCTTCTCCTGGAAAAGGCGATCGCGCAGTTCCTCTCGCAGATATTTCGGGGTTCCGATAGTCCAAAGCTCTGCTATCCTAGTCTTTAACGCTATCTAATCATGACTTACGAAATCTGTAACATCGAACCCTAAATGTAGAGGCGATTCCCGAATCGCCTCTACATTTAGAGTGGATTATTAAAATCTGCGTAAGTCCTGCTCATAATGGAGGAAACTGTGATGAACCCAACGAAGAAGCAACCCCATTAGCAGGGGATAATTTAGAAGGGATTGTTATGTCCAGTGGAAAATGGAGGTTTATTTATGAATCCGAAATTTGACCTGATGTCCCGAGAGGAATTAAAAGCATATTTATTGTCCCATCGAGACGATTTAGAAGCATTAGATGCTTTAGTGAATCGTCGGAGTCCTGACTCGGAGGCAACCTGGTATCCTGCACCTTTAACTGAAGAAACTATCCGCATTTCTGAGGAGGCAATTCAGCGGCGGATTGCAGCGGACGATCGCCCTTCTCAAAATTTACCCAGTTAGTCGTTCTGGAGTTAGGATATTAATATTATTTCGGGCGCTACCGATGCCGGTGATGTTGACTTGGACCCTGAAGGGTCTGGCCCCATGAACGTAGAGGTGCCGATCGCCGTTTTGCAGGGGCGGTCGTCTTTATAGTTTACTTTATTTGCTGGGTCGGGAAAATTTCAAGATAAATTAATAGAAGAAACCCTGAGAAAAGAATGAGAACCGATACCCTATTTTACAAACTCTTTCAGACCTTCCCCCAATTACTGTTTGAAATCATGGGTGAGACTCCCGAACAGGCAACCGCTTATCAGTTTTCTTCACGGGAAATCAAAGAACTCGCTCGCCGCTTTGACGGCCTATTTTTGCCCATAGAAAAAGAAACCGCTCTGCTCATCTACTTTGTAGAAGTCCAGTTTCAGTTTAAGTCAGACTTTTATTGGCGGTTTTTTACCGAAATTTTCGTTTATCTGGGACAATACAAACCGAATAATGATTGGTGTGCAGTAGCGGTATTTGCGACGCGCAGTTTGGATCCCGGATTGCCTAACCAGTATCGGGGGTTTGTGATGAGCAATCAAGTCAAGGTGGTGTACTTGGATGAATTAGAGATGCCAGCAGAACCGTCACTGGGTTTGGGAATTGTAGAATTGATTGTGGGAA
>CAYUEH010000925.1:0-1786 GCA_964442465.1 uncultured Laspinema sp.
TTTAACATTAACCCCACCCAAATGTAGAGGCGATTCGCGAATCGCCAGTCAAAAACTAAACTACTTTTCTCCCTTTAAAATCTTCAAATCATACCTGATCGAATCTTTAACATTAACCCCCACCCAAATGTAGAGGCGATTCGCGAATCGCCAGTCAAAAACTGCGTAACTCCTGAAAATATTTATAATCTAACTTCTATTTCGATTGATTATCGCGATCGCCAGTTAGAAGCGGTGAGACAAGCCATTTCCGGTATATTGGGGGATATTCAAGACTTGAGAATTCAGCGATCGCCCTTGCGAATGACCCTCACCAAACAGGGACAAGAACTCAGTGTCAGCCAACTGTCCGACGGAGAAAAATGCTTATTGGCGTTAATTGGGGATTTAGCAAGACGCTTGGCGATCGCCAACCCCAATCCCCAGCAAAATCCCCTCCAGGGTAGCGGTGTTGTCATCATTGATGAAATAGAATTACATCTATATCCCCAGTGGCAACGGGGAATTATTCCCGCCTTAACCCGAACCTTTCCCAACTGCCAGTTTATCGTGACCACTCATTCTCCCCAAGTGATTAGTGATGTGGAATGGGTGCAGCTTTTAAAAATGACACCGGCAGGAATTGCCATTGAGCGCCTGCGGTCCTTTGGCAAAGATAGCAATCGGATTCTGGAAACCCTCATGGGGACTCCCGAACGTCCCCCAGAAATCGAAGAACAGTTTCAGCAACTGTTTCGAGTGATTGATAGGGGAGAACTAGACAACGCTCGCCAATTGCGTCAACAGCTTGCGGAACGAGTCGGAGAAGACGATCCCTCCTTCGTGCGCGCAGATGGACTGATTCGCCGAAAAGAAATTCTGAATCGATGAAACTCTTCATCACATGAATACAATTGTAAGCGATTCACTCCCAAGTCCACTAACCCTGGAATCCAGCATCACCCTTCCTCCTGGAACAGTTACTCTGCCTCGAATCAGTCCCGTTAGCCGCTACATCTGGGTTGACAGTCCCAGAAATTCTCCCTAGAATTGCCGAGAATTTATACTCATTTGCCTCACCCAGCTTTATCATAACTTTGCACAAACTGCACGAAAGTTAGTCCCATTTTTATAAAAATTGTCTATACTAGAAGTAGATAGAGAAGAAAAGCGGATTCTTTATCGGGGATCAACGCAAACCGAGGGTTACTACGATGCAAACACTACGGGAATCTCCGGAAACGAGCTATGGTATCAGCTTTGCTTTAGAAAAGATTGACTCGATTGTGCTGGATGTATTTAAGCCGTTCTTTAACAATTTACCCCTAGACCCTTATATCAAAGGCAACTACAGATTGCGCCGCTTGTCACGGTTTAAACTGAGGGAAAATGAGTTGATTCACCTGCCTCATGGGTATTTGTACCAGAGTAAGGATTACAATCCGGTGGTGGGGGGTGTCAAGCGGCAGTATGCGGAATTGGATGAGGAACTGATTGCGCTGTATGAGTTTAAGAAACTGGTGCAGGAAGTGAGTCATTACTGCAAGTTAAAACCGGGTGTGGAAATCGGGGTGCATCAAATCCGGACTACCTGTTCCCCGAAAAACTATGGGAACCCAGCGCCAGAAGGGATTCATCAAGATGGTGCGGATTTTGTGGCAATTTTCTCTTGCGATCGCCAGAATATCCAAGGGGGAGGCACTCATCTGTATATGGCACGTCGGGAAAAACCTGTGTTTACTAAGGTGCTCTATCCCGGGGAATTGTTACTCGTCAACGATCGCGATTTCTTCCACTTCACCACCCC
>CAYUEH010000926.1:0-1783 GCA_964442465.1 uncultured Laspinema sp.
TTGCAATCCCCTCCGTTTCTGTTACCTACGCCCAGGATGGCACTTCCACCCGCCCCAACGCCCTCGGGATGCGCCCCATGCAAGAACTCGCTTATCAGAAACGGGGGGAACAATATCTGCTGATTAAATCTCCCCCCGCCTCTGGGAAAAGTCGGGCGCTGATGTTTATTGCTTTGGATAAGCTGACTCACCAGAAGCTCAAACAAGCGATTATTGTGGTTCCCGAGAAGGCGATCGGGGCTAGTTTCCATAATGAACCCTTGACAAAGTTCGGCTTTTGGGCGGATTGGCGCGTTGAACCCCGGTGGAACCTCTGCAATGCCCCGGGTAACGATGGCGGTAAAGTAGAAGCGGTAAAAACATTTATCGACAGCGAGGCGAAAGTGCTGGTTTGTACTCATGCCACGTTTCGGTTTGCGGTGGATAAATTTGGGGTGGAAATGTTGGACGATCGCCTGATTGCTGTTGATGAGTTTCATCATGTTTCCTCTAATCCAGACAACAAACTGGGGGACCATATCCGCCAAATCATGATTCGCGATAAAACCCACATCGTCGCTATGACGGGTTCTTATTTTCGCGGCGATGCGGAAGCGGTGCTACATCCGGAAGACGAAGGCAAATTTCACCACGTTACCTATACCTATTATGAACAACTCAACGGCTACGAATACCTAAAACAGCTCGATATTGGCTATTATTTTTACTCCGGTAGCTACACCGATGAAATTATGCAGGTTCTCAACCCCCATGAGAAAACGATTCTGCATATTCCTAATGTTAATTCCCGGGAAAGTACCAAAGACAAAATCCGGGAAGTGGAACATATTATTGAGGCATTGGGGGAATGGCATGGGATTGACCCGAACACCGGATTTCAACAGGTCAAAACTGCCGAGGGGAAGATTCTCAAGATTGCGGACTTGGTGGATGATGAACCCAGCAAGCGGGATAAGGTTGCTGCGGCGCTGAAAGACCCCAGGCAGAAAAATAATCCTCATCATGTGGATATTATTATCGCTCTGGGGATGGCTAAAGAAGGTTTTGATTGGATTTGGTGCGAACACGCTTTAACCATTGGTTACCGTTCCAGTTTGACGGAAATTGTCCAGATTATTGGGCGGGCGACTCGGGATGCACCGGGTAAGACTCGCGCCCGGTTTACGAACTTAATTGCGGAACCTGATGCCAGCGAAATGGCGGTGACTGAGGCGGTGAATGATACGATTAAGGCGATCGCCGCTAGTCTGCTAATGGAACAGGTCCTCGCGCCCCGTTTCGAGTTCAAACCCAAGCGCCCGGACAATCAACCCACTCCCGGCTTTGACTATGGAGACAGTGGCTACGATCCGACTCGATGCAATATGGGAGTGAATCCACAAACGGGGGAAATTCAGCTAGAAATTAAGGGGTTAACCCTACCCAAAAGCCCGGAAGCCTCCCGGATATGTCGCGAAGACTTAACAGAATTGGTGACCGCTTTTGTGCAAGATAAGCCGAGTATTGAGCGCGGTTTATTTGATGAGGAATTAGTGCCCGAGGAACTGACCCAATTGCGGATGGGTAAGATTATTAAAGACAAATTCCCGAATCTGGATGAAGGCGATCGCGAAGCGGTCCGCCAACACGCGATCGCCGCTCTCAATTTGGTGCAACAAGCTAAGAAAACCCTGAATGAAGGGGACGGGTTAGCCTCGAAAAACACCGCACTAATTGATGGAGTGCGCCAGTTTGCCCTATCCGTAACCGATTTAGATATTGATTTGATTGACCGGATTAATCC
>CAYUEH010000927.1:0-1783 GCA_964442465.1 uncultured Laspinema sp.
TGATTCATTCCCTATCCCCAGAAGACCGGGCCGCCTTAGAAGAAAAACTGTTTTTCGATAATGCTTATCCCTCTACCCCCGAAGCGATGAACCTAGCGTTGCAAAGCAGTAGCTTTAATTTTCTCAACCAAGAACCGGACCTCTATACCCTTGACGACGGAGAACCGATTGGATGAATTTGACTAAAAGCGATATTGTCTTAATTAACAATTTTTATAAAATGATTGAGGAAACTAGCCATGTATGCGGTGATTTCTCCCAAAGAAATTAAATTGCCAGCAGGCAGTGTGGTTCGGTTGCCAGGCACCTGGCAGGACTACTGCCAACTCAGGGACAGTCGGGGAGACAGCTCTATTCCTCGCATCAAATTTCGTAACAGTGAGATTTTGCTCATGAGTCCTTTGCCAAAACACGGACGGGAAGCGAACATTCTGGCTGACATTGTGAAAGTCTTGCTGGATAGCCAGAATCGCAACTACGAGGCGTTTACACCCATTACGATGGATCTGCCAGAAGAGAGGGGAATTGAACCCGATTATTGTTTTTACATTGACAATTGGCAAACTGCCGTCGGCAAGGATCGCATTGATTGGCGCAACAATCCGCCCCCAGACCTAGTAATTGAAATTGACGTGACTAGCTACACGGCAGTAGAGGACTATCTTCCCTACAAGGTTCCAGAAGTTTGGTTGTTTAGAAAAACAGGATTGCAAATTTATGCTTTAGAAACAGGGGGTTATCAACAACAGATTTTGAGCCGCTATTTCCCAAATTTGGACCTGCCCAAGATAGTTGAGGGGGTGTTCCAAATGGCTTTGGAACAAGGCATGGGAATGGCGATTCGAGAGTTCCGTCGAACATTGATGAGCTAGGGAGAGGGGGTGACGGGGTGACGGGGTGAAAATCAATTTTTATCAATTCTCCCCATCCCCCCATCTCCACTTTTTACCCCTATCAAAAAGCTAATACTTAGGCCCAAATCCGCCTTTCCAGGTTTCTCCTCCCGGTAAATGGCTGAGTTTCTCATCCACTTTTTCAGGTAATTCTAAGGCTGAATGGGTATAAATTAGGCTTAACAAATCTTGAGCCGTTGCCATCACTTCTTGCCGATTTACCCGGTTTGAGAGTTGAAACGGGGAATAGGCTCCTTCTAACACTTCCACGCTGGCATCCCGAATAGCTACCTCGATCGCTTCTGTTAAGAGGCTATCCCATTCATCGGATTTTATATAGTAAGAGGTTTGATTTTCTTTTAAATTGAGGTCTTGGATTTCTAAAATAGAACCCCGAATGGAAGCCGCCCAAGCATTCGTGAGGCGCTGCTCTAGTTGATGATTAATCAACGCGACTAGCATTCTCATGGCCAAAGATTTAATCGCTCTGAGAATGGCTTTTTTGCTCATGCCATCCAGTTCATCTAAAAGGGTCAAAGCATCTTGATAACGTCCCTCTAAGATACGGGTTCTTAAATCGGCTAATTCTTGCGTCATGATGACTCCCCCAAATTAAAGGGTCAGGGCTTACCCATTCCCTCTATGTAGGGGCGATTCGCGAATCGCCCCTACATAGAGGGTTGGTTTTTCAAATATGCGTCACTGCTGAAGGTGAGCAATGGCCCACCCTTTCAATAGACCTCTTGCAAAATTCTAAAAAGCCCCCCTTCTTAAGGGGGGTTGGGGGGATCAATCCGTTATTTTGCAAGAGGTCTAATTAACTTACCCAAATATGCCACCAAAAAAGTCGATCGCCTCTTTTAATGCCACAATAAACGCATCAACTTCTT
>CAYUEH010000928.1:0-1777 GCA_964442465.1 uncultured Laspinema sp.
ATTTCAGCTAGAAATCTAAATGTAGGGTTGATTCGCGAATCAACCCTACATTTAGGGATTTCCATAAAAAAAGTTCTGCATTAGAACTTTGGGAGAATTGGAAAAGCCCCCCTTCTTAAGGGGGGTTGGGGGGATCTCTTCTACAAGATTTTGAAGAGTTTATTTTTTGGAGTTCCCTTAGCTGGATCTGGGTAAGTCCTCCGGCTTTTCAAGAGCCTGGGGCCACCCAATTTTTGATGAAATGCTGAAGTTTCTTAACAGAATGTTTAAAATTAGTGCCAATCTCGAACCGAAATGGTAAATTAACACAGAACACCGATTGGGGGAGGATGACGATCGCCCCCGCTTCCGCTAAAAACTACATAAACCGATATTAGTTAATTAAGGAGCTGCGAACCATCGTGAGCCAATCAGAAACCCCCAGCGTACATTCTTTACAGGCGGAAGTGTCTCAACTGCGCGAAGAGTTGCAGATGCGGGACCAGCTTGTTGAACAACTCTCCCAAGAACTCTTTCGGTTAGTCAAGGGCAATAACACCCTGCTACCGGCGTCTCAAGATGTCCCCGAGGAATACCTGGCTCAAATGCGGTCCTTGCGCGAACAACTGCAAGGGGTGGAGGAGCAAGTCAGCTTTTACCAAGAGCAGATTGCTCAAAAAGATGGGGAGGTTTATCATCTGCGCCAAACGGTTCAGGAGTTGACCGATCGCGCCCGGATGCTGGAACAGGTGGTCCAGGAATTACCGGAAATTTATCGGCAGAAGTTCGCCGATCGCATGGAAGAGGTCAAAGACAAGGTGGAACGCCTCCAACGGGAAAACCGCCAACTCCATGCCGAACTCCAAAGTGTCAGCTATCGTTTAGCCGTTAGAAGCAAGCGCAAGAACGGACATCTGGAGTTACCTAGCATTTCCGGTGGCGATGGTGGCGATATCAGTTTACCGTCTTTGGGTAATGCCTAGTCAGGTCTGGATGATTGTTGAGGATGAGGGGTCAGCAATGGGGTTCCCCGGTGCTGACTCCCCGGCGATCGCCCAAATGGTAGAAGCCCTCCAACGGGCGATCGCGCAAACCCATCCCGATTGTGAGGCCAAGGTTGTTTCAATTTCTCACTTAAAAAACCTGCCTGCACCGGATAGTGAGGTGCTGATTTGTCCCCTGAGCCTAAATGTCCCAGACTCGGTACTCGGGGACCTAAAGCCTCTCTATCGGGCTTGTCGGGATGTAGAAGGATTGCGGACCCAGGTCGCCCAACGGTGGCAGGTGGCAACGGGGACAGGTAACCTCTGGCTGCCGGTGGTGCTGACGGCCAAAGGGCCAATTTATGGGGAGGCGATCGGACTGGCGGACGAGAAACAACCGGGCTGTGAAGGGATAGTCCAGTACATCCAGCCGGTGCATTTGCCCGACCGTTGGCGACAAACCCTTTATGCCTTGGCACGAAATCTGCTTCAGTGGATAGGAGCGCCCCCGGCAACCTATTTAATTCAGTTTGGATGGGATGAGCAGGGTCTATGGTTCGATCGCCTCTGGCCTTTTCCAGGCATTCCCGCCCTAGCCAGTTTGGGCGTTCAAGACCCGGATTTGTTCACCTGTCATTGGTACTGTTTGACCAGACAGCCGATTTATGACCTCACGATTGTTCCCGATTGGAAGTGAGGTTATTTAAGTGAGTATTGGAAGAATTGATTTAGATAACACCCAGATGGTTAGAAGTAGAACGAGTTAAGCCGCAGCCCGTTCAGAATTGGGACTAGAGGAGGACAATTCTGGGGCG
>CAYUEH010000929.1:0-1776 GCA_964442465.1 uncultured Laspinema sp.
AGGAGGGCGATCGTGCAATTCATCACGTGGCAGTCTGGGAATAGCAATCCCGAGATAGTGGAAAATTTCGAGAAAATCCGGCAATGGTGGCGTAATCTCAACGGCAAAGAGATCACCTTGCGCCAGCGCATCCTGTCCGAAACCGGCGATGTTCGAGACTTGGATTGGGAACCCCAACGCTTTGACGAAACCTTTGCGATCGCCAATCCCGAGGTACGCGGCATTACCCTCTTTTGGACAAAACCCGGAATGCCAGACGAACGCAATACCACCGTCCGACAACTGCAACTCGACCCCAAACGCCAGCAACTCTACATTTATCCCCAATCCCAACCCACCCTCGTCATGCAGATCGGACTCGCTGCCTTGAAATATCAAACTTTGACCTTGAGAGAAGCCGAAATTTTTGTAGAAGACAATCGCACTTTAATTTTAAGAGATACCACCCGATTAATCGAGGTAAAACTCAAACTAGATGATGAAATGATTTCTTCCCTGAAAGAACAATTACCCGATTAAAATAATCTTGGGCCGCCCTCATCCCCCAACCCCTTCTCCCAAAATGGGAGAAGGGGGGCCGGATTTAACAGGTTTCACAATGTGGAATATACTCCAATTTTGTGACTTGTAACCCGGGTGATGCAGGCCATATTGTTTTAATTTTATTAACTTCAAAATTGTGTCATTATGTCTTTAGAAACTCCATCTGTCAAAACCGATACCCCCGCCAAAAAAGGGAAAAAACTGCCCTCAAAAGTTATTATTAAACTGGGCAAATTTGTCTGGACCACCCTCTGGCAACTGATGATGTCCAAACTTGCTCCCCCCAATCGGACTGGGGAATATATTCGTCCCCTCAGCGAGTTTAGAGATTCCGTAGGAACCCAACCCGATAACCCCTATCCCCCAGGGAAGGAACGCTATCGCCTCTATGTGGGATTAGGTTGTCCTTGGGCGCATCGGACCCTGGTGGTGCGATCGCTTAAAGGATTAGAATCGGCCATTTCCGTGGCGATCGTCTCCCCCTCTCCCGATGCCGGAATCTGGGTCCTGGACCAACCGGAATATGGCTGTCAAACCCTGCCGGAATTGTATGCGATCGCCCGTCCCGGATATCAAGGACGCAGCACCGTTCCCGTCCTATTTGATACCCAAACCCAGACTATTGTCAACAATGAAAGTGCTGAAATTATCATCATGCTTAATGCAGAATTCAATGAATTTAGCACCCATCCCGAACTCGATTTATATCCCGAAAACTTGCGCGAAAAAATAGAATATTGGAACGATAAAATTTACCCCGCCATCAACAACGGCGTCTATCGCTGCGGATTTGCCCAAAGTCAAACCGCTTATGACACTGCCTGTACCGAACTGTTTAATACCCTAGATGAAATTGATACCGTCCTAGAAACAAATCGATACTTATGCGGCGACCAATTAACCCTAGCCGATGTTCGCCTATTTACCACCCTATTTCGCTTTGATATCGTCTATCACGGCCTCTTTAAATGCAACAAACGCCGCATCCAAGACTATCAAAACCTCGGACCCTATCTCCGAGATATCTATCAACTTCCAGGAGTAGCAGACACCTGCGACCTGGATAGTATCAAACGAGACTATTACGGCAATCTCTTCCCCTTAAATCCCGGGGGAATCATTCCATTAGGACCGACTATCACCAACTTAAATGAACCCCACCATCGCGAGGGTTCAACTCATTCTCTTAGTTCGTAGTAACGACTTCAGTCGTGATCTTCTCTAATGTTCGTA
>CAYUEH010000930.1:0-1772 GCA_964442465.1 uncultured Laspinema sp.
GGGTTTTGGACTCGATTAAAATCGCTTTGGCAAGAGGATGATTCGTCCCGCTTTCCACTGTTGCTGCAAGTTGCAGCATTGCTGTGGCATCCACCGAGTCAATGCAGAGACAATCGGTGACTTCCGGTTCCCCGGTGGTGAGGGTGCCGGTTTTATCAAAAATCACTGTATCAATTTGCGCTACGCCTTCGAGAATGTCTCCTCCGCGAATCAGTAATCCCCGTTCTGCACCCATGCTGGTGCCGACGAGGAGGGCGGTGGGGGTGGCGAGTCCTAGGGAACAGGGACAAGCGATGACTAAGACGGCGATCGCCAGTTTAAGACTCAGTAACAACGGGGAAGTCGGTTCCATCAGGGAATGGAGGTGACCTCCCATCGGTAACAGGGGGGTCAACTGCATTGCCGGTTGTAAGACTTGGGGGAAGAGGTGGGTGCCGATTAAGTACCAAAATGCAAAGGTAACCGTGGCGATCGCCATGACGCCGTAGGTAAAGTATCCGGCGACGGTATCGGCGAGGTGTTGAATCGGTGCTTTGCGGGTTTGCGCCTCTTCTACGAGGGCGACAATTTGCGCGAGGGTGGTTTCTCCCCCGATGCGGGTGGCGCGGATGGCGATAACGCCGGATTGATTGAGGGTTCCCCCAACCACGGGATCGCCGGTTTGTTTGAGGACCGGGAGGGATTCGCCGGTCAACATGGACTGATCAATGGTGGTACTGCCGGAGATGATTTCTCCATCGACGGGGATTTTTTCTCCGGGGAGGACTTGGACATATTCGCCGACTTTGACGCGATCGGCGCTGATTTCTAGGGTGAAGGGGGGGGAGTTGGAATCGGTTGTGGGAGAGATGGGATTCGTAATTAAGCGGGCGGTGGCGGGTTTGAGGGAGATGAGGGCCTGGAGGGAGGCGGAGGCGCGCTGTCTTGCCAGTTGTTCTAAGGTGCGTCCGAGGAGGATAAATCCGAGTAACATCACGGGTTCATCGAAAAAGCATTCCCATTTGAGTTGGGGAAACAGGAAGGCGATGCAACTGGCGAGATAGGCACTGAGTGCGCCTAATCCGACTAAGGTATTCATGTTGGGACTGTTGCGCCATAAGGCGCGGACCCCTTCGACGAGGATGGGACGGCCTGGAATGGCGATCGCCGCTGTTGCTAGGGCCCAATGGAATTCGATGTGGTTGAGGAGTCCGAGTTGGCCGAGGTGTCCTAAACCGGAGAGGAGGATTAACAGGGTGGCGACTGCCAGATTCCAGATAGCGGCGCGAAGGGATTGGCGGTGGCGAGTGGTTTGGGCATTCTCCCCGGGTCCCGAGGGGGTAGTAGACCGCAGTTCTGTGGGGAATCCTGATGCACTCAACTTTTGGGCCAGTTGTGCCGGTTCGATTTTGTCCGGTTCATACTCCACTGCGGCCACTTCCGTGACCAAGTTGACCCGGGCGGAAATGACTCCGGGTTGTTGTGTGAGTTGGCGTTCTACTGCTTGGACACAACCGGCACATTTCATGCCGCCCACATCCAGGGCAGTGGTGGCAACGGGTGAGGGGGGTTTGGGGGTTTGGGTTTCCGATGAAAGCATGAATATCAAATCATTAAGGTATTATCGCCAAAGTGTAACGCTTTTCCCACCGGAGTGGGCATTATCCTTCATCCTCGGGTTCCGGGGTCTGGCGTTTCACCGAGGAGAAAATCCGGTAGCTTTTGTTCTCACTATCGGAGAAGCCGGTGGTGGAGTCTCCATCCCATCTCACTACGTTATATTCTACGTTGTC
>CAYUEH010000931.1:0-1763 GCA_964442465.1 uncultured Laspinema sp.
CCTCTAGGCGGTAAATAGGTGTTTTATTACACAATTTTAAGTTTTGCTTCAGATTCTCTTGGAACTACCCCTATGGGCGATCGCCTCTTGACCCGTCTTTTGTGGCTTCCCCGGGGCCTAGAGTAGGAATCCGCCAATATCTTGCTCTGTAACCCTTGCACCGTCTTTCCTTCCTGATTTAACCCGAAAAATTTTCATCGTTCTAGGGGTTGAGTTCAGGGGATCTCCTGGAGCAATTTCGGGAGTCAGGGTCGGTGCGTCAGGGTTATTAATTGTGAGCAATTCTTGACGTGCAGTCTCTACAGGGGCGATCGCACCGGGTGGGGAGGCTGATCCCGCGCTGAGGGACCTCACCCTATTGCAGATTGGGAATGACCCATCCTTAAAAGGTCTAGGTCCCTAAGTAATTGTAGTAATTGTAGGGTGGGCACTGCCCACCTTACTCCTTACGGTGGGCAGTGCCCACCCTACAATTGCTTCTTGCCAAATTCTAAAAAGCCCCCCTTTTTAAGGGGGGTTGGGGGGATCAATCCTTTTTTTTGCAAGAGGTCTATGATGAAGATGCGCTAAGGGCCGCGATCGCGACACCAGAAATCAGCTAAAATCGGTAAAAATCACGGCAAACTTATCCTTAATAGTAGAAGTCCTATGAATCCCGATCTGACTCAATTTGGCGAACAGATGTCCCAGCTTACTGGCGTGCGGGCCATCATGAAAGATATTAGCGAAACCTTGCGCGCTTCTTCAGATCGGGATTTAATTAATATGAGTGCCGGAAACCCGGTCATTTTGCCCGAGGTTGAACAGTTGTGGCGCGATTGTACCGCAGATTTACTCTCCTCCTCGGAGTATGGGGAAGTCGTCTGTCGCTACGGAGAATCCCAAGGGTATCAGCCGTTTATTGATGTCATCAAAGCGGATTTTAACAAGCGCTATGGATTAAACCTGAGCGATCGCAATATTCTGATTACTCCTGGCAGTCAATGCCTCTACTTTTTTGCTGCCAATACTTTGGGTGGATACAGCAGCAGTGGACAACTCAAACAAATCGTTTTACCCCTGAGCCCGGATTATACTGGGTATGGGGGAGTCAGCTTAGTGCCGGAATCTTTAGTTGCTTATAAACCCACCTTAGATTTAGATGCAACAGCACATCGGTTTAAGTACCGACCCGATTTCAGCCAATTAGAGATTAATGAAAATGCCGGTTGTGTGATTTTTTCTCGTCCCTGTAATCCCACGGGGAATGTGCTAACCGAGGACGAGGTGAAGAAAATTGCAGCAATGGCAGCGCCTTATGATGTGCCCGTGTTTGTGGATTCCGCCTATGCACCGCCCTATCCGGCGTTGAATTTCACTGATATGACGCCAATTTTTGGCGGGAATATTATTCATTGTATGAGTTTGTCCAAGGCGGGGTTACCGGGAGAACGGATTGGGATTGCGATCGGGGATGAACGCACGATTCAGATTTTGCAATCCTTCCAAACCAATTTGTGTATTCACTCCTCTCGCTATGGACAGGCGATCGCAGCACGGGCGATCGCATCAGGCGCATTAGCCGAAATTGCCGAAACCGTCATTCGTCCCTACTACCAGCAAAAATTCACCGTCCTAGAAACCACCCTCGATCGCGCCATGCCGAAAGACCTCCCCTGGTTCTTGCATCGCGGAGAAGGCGCAATTTTTGCCTGGATGTGGTTCCAAGACTTACCCATGACCGATTGGGAACTCTATCAAGAATTGAAAAAAGTCGGAGTCAT
>CAYUEH010000932.1:0-1755 GCA_964442465.1 uncultured Laspinema sp.
ATCTTGCTCCCTCTTTCTGCAAAAGAGTAAAATACTCCCTAGGATAACAGGAGTGGGAGCATCTTGCTCCCTTTTTTAGCAAGACTGGACTTATGCAGATGTTGAGACTTTCCCAAAAATGTACCCAAAAATGTAGAGGCGATTCGCTTGCTCGCCGCTACATTTTTGATTTAATGTTAAAGAAAGGAAGGAAAAAACCCTCCCCAATTTAGCTCCAACATTCCCTAAAGAATAGGCGACATTAAACGGGCCACCCGCACCGCCAAGCGAAACCAAAGTTTTCGATGGGCCAGTTGAGCGTGCTCCACTAAATAGGCGCGATCAAAATCAGTTGTCAGCATCGTTTCGACCTCCGTAACAAAGCGAGAATTCGCGACAAAGGCCATAATTTCAAAATTGAGGTGAAAGGAGCGATTATCTAAATTGGTGGTGCCGACTCCGGCCAGAGTGCGATCGATCAGGAAAACTTTCTGGTGCATAAATCCTGGACGATAGCGATACACCTTAACTCCCGTGGGTTCTACTTCCGTGATATAGGACAAGGAAGCGAGATAAACATTGATGTGATCCGGGCGACTGGGTAATAAGATTCGCACATCTACCCCCCGCAAGGCAGCCAATTTTAAAGCCGTCAGGACCGATTCATTCGGCACAAAATAGGGACTCGCGATCCACAAGCGACTCCGGGCGGCATTAATTAGACTCACCATAAACAGGGTACAAGCGGGGAGTTGATCTCCGGGCCCCGTAGGCACCACGATCGCCGTTTGATTCTCCGGATCCGGTTGAATCCTCCAATCGACCTCGGGAATTTCTCGAACTGCCCAATACCAATCTTTGAGAAAAGCAACTTGAATACATTGCACCGAGGGACCTTTCATTTCTAAATGAGTATCCCGCCAAGGACTCAGACGGGGGTCTTTTCCCAGATATTCCTTCCCCAGATTTAACCCCCCGATAAAAGCTTGTTTGCCATCAACAATTAAGATTTTGCGATGATTCCGAAAATTAATCTGAAATCGATTTCGTTTCCGTTTGGTACTATTAAAGGAAGTCACCCAAACTCCACTGCTTCTAATTTCCCGTAAATATTCAGCAGAAAGGGCATAAGACCCAATCGCATCATAAATAAAATAAACCCGCACTCCTGACCGGGCTTTGGCAATCATTTTTTGCTTAAAAGCGTTGCCAATTTCATCTTCCCGCACAATGTAAAATTGAATTAAAATGTAATCCTTTGCGGCATCCATTGCCTCTAACAGCGCGGGAAAGGTTTGGGTGCCATCAATGAGTAAATTCGCCGCGTTCCCCGAAGTAAACGGGAGTTGGGTCAATCCATCGGCTAATTGGGCAATATCCGGAAACTTTTCCGATTCAGCCGAGGAAAATTCTCGAATATCCTGATAAACTTGTTGACTAATCCACTGATATTCGCGGTCAGCATAGCGATGAGCATCGGCATATCCATAAAATTTGTGATTTCCAAATACCCAATATAGGGGAATGGCAATAAAGGGAAAGGTAAACAGAGAAATTGCCCAAGCAACTGCACCCCGCGCCGATCGCACCGTCATGACGGCATGACCTGCCGTCACCAATCCCACCACATAAAAGGCGACGATGGTTGCAGTCGCCAGTGCCATATAATTTAAATCCACAGTTTGCCTATTTAGCTCATCTTCTTCTGCTCTTTGTTTTCTAGCAATTGTAGGGTGGGCAATGCCCACCTCGATTCGGTGGGCATTGCCCACCCTA
>CAYUEH010000933.1:0-1750 GCA_964442465.1 uncultured Laspinema sp.
GACAAATGACAACCGACAAATGACAACCGACCAATGACAATTGACAAAATCCACTTCCCTAACCCCTATTCTCCTGTCCAGGCAGCTTGATCTTCCCAGTCGCTCGTTTGCGAAGGGCTTCTGTTTCCTCAAACAGCTCCTCGGGGTCCGATTCTTCCATTTGTTGAACGTAGTTAATCTTAATTTCTTCCAGTAAGGATGAAATCAAATACTCAAATTCCCCGATCGTATCTTCTCGTCGCAATTCTTTTCGCAACGCACTGCCAAAATGTTCCACCAGTTGCTGCGTTAATTTTTCCCCCACTGGGTCCGGGGGTGCATGAACGATCGCCTCATAAGCATTCTCAGGCCCCTCAGTCACCAGTCTCGATACCCGTTTGACCAACTGTTCCGCCATTTGATGAGATAAATCCCCAAACCCCGGCAACTGCTGAATCCGCCGATATAACTCCGAGGATTTCATCGTACTTTCCATCTGATGAGACAGCAGCGCCTGTAAATCCGGCTGCACTTCCGGCAGAACTCGACAAACGGTGATTTCTAACAATCGACTAGAAATCGCTTGCACTTCATTGATATCATTAAGATCAATATACTCTTTCTCCGCTGGTTCTAATAAACTCCGGCTGAGTTGTCCACTCTCTACACTCCCTTTCATCTGATTAATAGTTTGAACCACCACCACTTCTGTCAGTTCTTTGGCAAAGTTAGCTACAAACCCCAAGCGGGCTTGTTTCTGCACCCACTCGATGTTCATCAGATTGGCCTCATTGAGTCGAATCACCACGGGAATCACCCGCAACCATCGCCAAAAGGGGATGAGTAAAATCAAATCATACCATCGCCATAAAATCGCCCCTTCTAACGTCATGTTGGAATGACGCCGCAGGATTAGCCAGCTTCTAAATAACAAATCCAGCAAAAAGATAGGCATAAAAAAAATATCAATCAGCCAAAACCGATCAATATATTCATTAGCTATTCCATAATGCCTAAAATAATTCGATTGCAGAGGAAAGCGAATTTCTTCATTAAAAAAGGCTAATTCATTTTCCCATCCGTTGGCCTGGAAGTTTTCCTGACTCCAGAAAATTTGGAAAGCCCCACTAGAGGATTTGTCTGCCCAGAGGACTTCCGGTGCTAACAGTTCGATGACATCCAGAATCAATCTCGGACCTTGGGGACGAGCTTCTGTGCGGGAATAAATATGTCGGCGCATATTATTTTTAATCAGTTCTAACGTGCCATTTTTATGAGCCCGCTCAAAGAAATTTTGGTTAATCATCGCCGTACTGAGGTCTCGCAATTCCTCCAGGAACGGTTCTACTCGGTCGGATTGCAAGCCATCGCGCTGTAACTCAACCGTCAGACTATCAACGAGGAGGAGATAGTTTTGGGTGTCGCGATAAGGTTCAATTCCTTTAACGGCATCATAAAACAGTTGGGGTTCATAAAAGGTCATTAAAAATCGGATATCCCGATTAAAAAAATCCATCGCTTCCCGCCATCCGACGGCATTTAAGTATTCACGAGTCCAAAAGGCTAGGAAGGCTTGCTCGGCATTTTCTGCCCCCATTACGGTTTCCATGCGAGTTTTGATTTCTTCTAAGGCTCCATAACTGCCCGTGACTCGAAATCGTTCTTCATCGACGAGTTGAATGCTCTGTTCCCTTAATTCGGCTAATAAGGGTTCAACCTGGGGGTCGTCTAATCCATTTTCCTGTAAGAGGGCTTGCAGGCGATCGACTTT
>CAYUEH010000934.1:0-1739 GCA_964442465.1 uncultured Laspinema sp.
CGATCGCAACTGCCGCAGCCGTCAACATGGACGTAATGGCGAATTTTGCTTTCATAATGTATGATGAAATACGGAACAGTGGAATCAAGAGCTTGCATCTCTTATTTCACACTCAGGAATATCCTGGTTTTTTCATATTAACAGAAAAAACCAGGATATTTTTTATCCTTACAAAACTTAACAAATTTAATTGTCGGTATTGATAGCGGTTTATGTTAATCCTAATCAACTAAGATATCCGCTTATAAATCTATTGAACTACTTTGGTATTTTTCGCTACATTAAAATAAGTAGAATTCCATTATTTTCCTTCTGGAAATGTGGTATTATCAAATGCTATAACACCCACGCTCTATCAGTTCAAGCCAAAATACAGATTCCCTCCATGCAAACGTTCCCCCTCTCATTCACCGGTGAAGGGGGGAGTTTGGAATAAAGTATGATAATTTATTTAAACCTAGCCAATCCAGTTTCAAACCAATTGAGACATCAGGTTTTCTCGACTAATTCTCAGAAAAATAAGCAAAGAAATTATGGGGTTATTGAGCGCTACTCTTACCCCGGGAATTAAGATAAAGGTTTAACAATAAGGGGTTGACTGTAACCCCCAAATTGTTCAATCCTGTTCTGTGATGAGTTGTTTTAGCTCCGTCAGCAAAGACTCCATTTTATAGCGCTTATCTGGGTTCTCCCATGCCTTAAACTGGGTAAATTGTTGCAGAAGTCCTTCCACGTCGCGTTGTTGTTGCGCTGAATCTCTGGGTCTTTTTTTCTCCCGGACGATTTTTTGAATGGTTCGTAGACTCAGAGACTGAGCGATCGCCCGGTCTAGGAGTGCCAACCGCTCAGACTCGGACTCTAACTTGGCAATTTCCTTCGCTTTGGTCCATTTAATCCGTCCATAGCGCAGTGCTTCAAACAACTCCGGAGGAAGTTTCAGCAACGGCAGGCGATGAGTTCGGAACGATTCGGGAGTGAGTCTGCCGATGGTGGCAAACACATCTTGAATCAACTGTTGTTCACGATTACGGACAGCGCCGTCCGTAAATCCCCGTTTGCCATTGGCGATATGGTTGAGCAGGGAGATAATCCAGTCCCGGTCCTTTTGCAGGCGCATCTCCAGCAGTTGTAAAATGCCTTCGGTTTCTTCAACGGGATTCAAATCCTCCCGTTGTAAGTTTTCAACCAAGGCGTACTGTAGCACTTCCGGATCGGTCATTTCCCGGACTGTCACCGGCACTACCGTTAATCCCAGGGCCTGAGCGGCTTTATAGCGACGTTCTCCCGCGACTAACTCATACTGATTCCCGGCGATCGGGCGCACGAGTAGGGGTTGCAGGATACCATGTTGTTTGATACTAGCGGCCAGTTCCTCCATTGCCACTTCGTTGAAGTAGTTTCGCGGTTGAAACTGGGACTGGCAAATTTGCTCAAGTCGCAGGGTCTTCGACGAGAGGAACGTGGGGATAAGAGGTTGAGTATTTTGGGTGTCCATCTGCTTTTTAAGTGGTGAGTGGGAAGCGATTAAAGGAGGCGATCGCCGTGGTGCGATCGGGCGGGGTACATCGGGTCAGGGCTAAAAGCAGGGTGGACTCGATGAAAAAACGCTTCCCAGAACTGGGTTGGGATGAATTCTCCTGAACGTTGTAAATACATGAGCGCAATATCTTAATAGGATTCTATATCTATCTCTAGGGAGAGATTCGAGTTTTTATGCGTTTTTTTGGCTGATTTATGAA
>CAYUEH010000935.1:0-1738 GCA_964442465.1 uncultured Laspinema sp.
AGGGGGGCTTTAAATAATTTTGCAAGAGGTCTGGTTTATCTTACTGGCTTGCTTTTTGGGGATAATTTTTAATTAAAATTCTCTTATTTTTCCGCGTATAAGGGTTGACAATTTAACGAGGATATTCCGGTCAATTGGCTTATAAATAGCACCGAATCAATGGCTTAAACCGGACTTACCCATCGGTTGAAAATCCACCCATCAATGTAGAGGCGATTCGCGAATTGCCTCTACATTTAGGTTAGGGAATAACGGTAAAGATTGAGTAAGTTCGGTTGAAATTCAGGGAATTTTTCGATAAAATCACAGGATAAAAAGCAATAATCCGGATTGATTTGGGCGGGATCATCTCATCTAGCCAATGGGGGGAAATTCTTAGCGATCGCCAGGGGTACGGATCCCTTGTTCCACCGAACCCCGGGGATAATTTTGAGAAACTTTGGCAAGAAAATCCTCTAGGTTTAAGGTGCGGGGTTGATTTTTTTTCCGCATGAGTTACTTTAATGTTGTACGATACTCGATCGAGACTTGTACAAGCCAACCACCACCATGCAAACATATCACTACGTTCTAGCAAGCCAAAAATTCTTATTAGAGGAAGAACCGTTTGAAGAGGTGCTCAAAGAACGGACGAGACATTACCACGAAACCGAAAAAGAGATTGATTTTTGGCAGGTAAACCAACCCGCCTTTCTGGAAGCGCCAGAAATGGCCGAAGTGAAAGCCAAATGTCCTCAACCCTCCGTGGCAGTGATTTCGACCAATCCGCAATTTATCACCTGGTTAAAATTGCGGCTGGAATATGTCTTAACCGGCCAATTTCAGGCCCCCTCTGACACCATTCCCGATCCATTAGCCTCCCAAGAGAGTTAAAGAATCCGTTACACTGCCTGATTAATACTTGGAGAGAGACCCGGGATCATAACTATGCGGCTATCCCTACGAACCTGTTTGAAGCGATCGCACTCCTGGCTGAGTCCAGCATTCCTCGTCCTGAGTGGGTTAACCCTATTCGCCCCTCAGGGTCATGCTCAACCGACCTATCCAGCTTGTCAACCCCCCCTCCCCGACGAGTATCTGGTCCTGGTCCCCACGGCCACAGTTGCGGCCCAGGATGAGATTCGGCGATTGATTCCCGGGGCGATCGAAACCACGGTTTGTAACTATGTGAATGAAACCGTCACCCGTCTGGGCGGGTTTGGCAGGGCGGACCAGGCCCAAGAATGGGCGCAGTATGTCAATTCTCAAGCCGGAATTGTCGCTTTTGTAGTCGGTCCTGTGGGTGTGGCGGCTACCCCCAGTCCTCTCCCAGTCGGTCCCTCGCCAGGGGTCTACAATCCGCAACCCCTGGAAAACGGGTATGCCGTCTTGGTGGATTTTTTCAGTAATCCCCAAGTCGCTGGGCAGTTGTGGCAAATCTTGAGAACCGATATTGGATTAGTATCCTATGGACAACGGCCTTATCTGTTAGCCGGATGGAGCCGTCAACAAAACCAGGCGAATCAGATTTTGCAAACCCTCAGCGATCGCGGTTTTTTTGCCACCGTCGTGGATAGCGGTAACGTGATTTTATTAGATGACGCCGTTCGGTTGGACTAATCCAGTCTCCAGTCCCTTCCCCATATCTTGGGGAGGGGACCGTTCGTGGCTCGATCCGTTCAGAGGCGTTAATAAGCCTGACCCGCGATATAGGCAATACAAACCCCTAAAAGCGCCCCGACAATCACCTGAAACGGAG
>CAYUEH010000936.1:0-1726 GCA_964442465.1 uncultured Laspinema sp.
AAACCGATCGCCTAGCAGAGAGTATGGTTTATGAATATCTCCCTGACCCCCACACAACAGGAATTTATTCGCGCTACCGTCAACCGTGGCAGATATGCTTCGGAGGGTGAAGTGGTGGCAGCGGCATTGCAGTTGCTGGAGGACCGAGAAAAGCGCTATCAGGAAAAGTTAGCGGAATTGCAGGAAAAAATTACTGTAGGCATTGAATCCCTGGATCGCGGTGAAGGGATTGATGGGGAAACCGCCCTTCGAGAGCTGCGGGAAAAGATTATCAGTCGGTCTCAAGAGCAATGAGTGTTTATATTCTATCCGATGCGGCGTTCCACGATATCACAGAAATTGCCACTTACCTGGAACAGCTTAGTCCGGCGGCGGCTGTTCGTTTGATTGATAAGATCATTGAACAATGTCAAAGGCTGGCCGATTTTCCGAATATGGGACGCCGATGGGACCAAATCAGTCCGCCTCTGCGGAGTTTTCCGGTTGAAGATTATCTGATTTTCTATCGGGGGATTGCTGACGGAATTGAGGTAGTGCGGGTGGTGAGTGGATATCGAGATTTGAGGACTATTTTTGAGTGGCTGGATGAGGATTAGGGAGCAGTCCCTTGACGGCACTCATCCATAATAAATAAAGGATAGTGATACCCTCCATCCGTCAACCCCCTAAATTCCTGAAAAGCTCTTGAACCTTGGGATGTAGAATCGAAGAGTCCCCGTTTTCACTCCGAAGTCCCCCTGGGGTCCCCAAGAAACTTTAAAAAACTTAACGAAAATTCTCATCGATTCAGTCTAAGGTAACCCTTTAGAGGTTATTTTTTATGGCCTCTTGCGAAGGCGATAGGCCCGCTGTTTTATTAAAGTTGGAAAGTAAAGGAAGCGAATGAGTAGCAATTTAGCAACAAAACTGCGTGAAGGCACGAAAAAGTCTCACAGCATGGCAGAAAATGTGGGTTTTGTCAAGTGCTTTTTAAAAGGAACGGTTGAGAAAAGCTCTTATCGGACTCTGGTGCGGAATCTCTATTTCGTCTATTCGGCGATGGAAGAGGAAATGGAACGACACCGCAATCACCCGATTCTGTCTCAGATTTACTTTCCTGAACTGAACCGCAAGGCGAGTTTAGAGCAAGATTTGGCTTTCTACTATGGCAGCAACTGGCGGGAGCAGGTGGCTCCTTCTGAGGCGGCTCAAGCCTATATTCAGCGGATCCGGGAAGTGTCGGAAACGGCACCGGAACTGTTGGTGGCGCATTCCTACACCCGGTATTTGGGCGATTTGTCCGGGGGTCAAATCCTCAAGGGAATTGCTCAACGGGCGATGAATTTAGAGGGCGATGGCACCGCTTTCTATGAGTTTGAGCAGATTTCTGATGAGAAGGCGTTCAAAACTCAGTATCGTGAAGCGATGAACAATTTGCCGATTGATGATGCGGATGCCGATCGCATTGTGGATGAAGCCAATCATGCTTTCGGGTTGAACATGAATATGTTTAAGGAACTTGAAGGTAGTTTGATTAAGGCGATCGGTCAAATGGTGTTTAATGCCTTGACTCGTCGTCGCAATCGTAACAACGGCGAACTGGCAACGGCTGAATAATCTCTTTCAAGTGAACTGAGCGATCGCCTATTGGCGCTAGGCAGTAGGGTCGAGTGTCAATGGGCGATCGCTCTGGTTTAGGGCCAGTTAAGACCCCCCAGAACCAGACTTCAGGGCGATCGCCGCTTCA
>CAYUEH010000937.1:0-1722 GCA_964442465.1 uncultured Laspinema sp.
AGGCCATAAGTCCCTCCGGAGAACCGACCATCGGTGATTAATCCCACCTTATCCCCTAAACCCGCACCAATAATTGCGGATGTCGGGGCTAACATTTCCCGCATTCCCGGTCCCCCTTTCGGACCTTCGTAGCGGACCACGATTACATCACCGGCACTAATTTTGCCATCCAAAATCGCTTTGAGGCATTCTTCCTCGGAATCAAACACCCGGGCGGGACCCTCAATCACCGGGGTTTTCACTCCGCTAATTTTAGCCACGGCACCTTCCGAGGCGAGGTTGCCTTTGAGAATCGCCAAGTGACCCTGACGATACATCGGGTTATCCCAGGGACGAATCACATCCTGTCCGGTGGGGGGTTCTGCGGGAATATCCACCAACAATTCAGCGATGGTTTGGCCGGTAATCGTCAGCGCATCTCCATGCAGCAAATCATGGACGAGGAGCATTTTCATCACCTGGGGAATGCCGCCTGCTTTGTGCAGGTCCGTTGCTACATAGCGCCCACTGGGTTTGAGGTCACAGAGCACGGGGACTCTGCCGCGAATGGTTTCAAAATCATCCAGGGTTAGGGGGACTCCCATCGCCCGGGCGATCGCCAGTAAATGGAGTACGGAATTCGTAGAACCCCCCACCGCCATAATCACCGAAATAGCATTTTCAAATGCTTTCCGGGTGAGAATCTGACTCGGTAAAATTTGCTTGCGAATCGCTTCGACTAGGACCTGAGCCGATTTTTGCGTACTGTCGGCCTTTTCGGCATCTTCTGCGGCCATTGTGGAGGAGTACATCAAGCTCATCCCCATTGCTTCAAAGGCGGAAGACATGGTATTTGCGGTGTACATCCCCCCACAGGAACCGGCCCCCGGACAGGCATGGCGTTCGACTTGTAGCAGTTGCTCTTCGTCAATTTTACCGGCGCTATATTCCCCGACTGCCTCAAAGGCACTGACTACGGTGAGGTCTTTTCCATCCAAATGTCCAGGTTTGATGGTGCCGCCATAGACAAAAATCGCGGGGATATTCATGCGGGCGATCGCCAACATGGCCCCGGGCATATTTTTATCGCATCCCCCAATCGCCAGGACCCCATCCAGACTCTGACCATTACAAACGGTTTCAATGGAGTCGGCAATCACTTCCCGGGACACGAGGGAATATTTCATCCCCTCGGTTCCCATCGAGATGCCATCACTAATCGTAATCGTGCCAAAAATTTGAGGCATTCCCCCGGCCTCACGGACCCCACTCTCTGCCCGTTTTGCCAGGATATCCAGCCCCATATTGCAGGGAGTAATGGTGCTGAATCCATTGGCAACGCCGACAATGGGTTTGATGAAATCGGGGTCAGAAAAACCAACCGCCCGCAACATAGCTCGGTTGGGCGATCGCGCGTGTCCTTGGGTGACGGCTTGACTTCTAAGGTTATCAGGCATTCTTTTTTCCGGTAAACGAGAGTAAATCTCCAGGGGCTAATACTGTACGGTGGGGTTTGGTTATAGCTGTTTGCCTCCCAACTTTCGCTTCTCCCCCTCGGATCTATCTTTAGATTGTCTCAGAATCCAAGCCTATTTGTCCTTTGTCATTTGTCGTTGGTCATTGGTCATTGGTGGTTGGTCCAATGCCCCATCCTTAACAAGAGTAGGTTTTTGATGTTCCGGGTGATTCTCCGGTCCCCTCCCCGATGTCTTGGGGAGGGGACCGGAGGTGCAGTTAAATGAC
>CAYUEH010000938.1:0-1721 GCA_964442465.1 uncultured Laspinema sp.
AATAAGGGTTGCCTTGGGCGGCAGCATTTTGCAAAGCGGCGATCGCCTCCGATGAATTCGCCACCGCCTCACCCTGAAGATGCCAAGACTCTAAATAGGCACAAATCATCTGCCGACTCGTGGCATTGGGGTCCATGACCAACAGGCGCAAATCCCGAGGAGATGGAGGTAATTCCGGCAGCACTTTCCCGCCACCGGGCAAGGTTTCAAAGGTCGCTGTAAACCAGAAGCGCGAACCGACTCCCACGGAACTTTCCACCCCAATTTCACCCCCCATTAACGTCACCAATTGCTTGCAAATCGCCAATCCCAAACCCGTGCCGCCATATTTGCGCGTCGTTGAGGCATCCACTTGGGAAAAGGATTGAAATAATTTATGTTGGTCCTGGGCATTGATGCCAATTCCCGTATCCCGGACTTCAAAATATAGGGTAGTCGTGGTGGGAGTTTGAATCTGTAAAGAAGCGTGAACCACCACTTCACCCTTCTGAGTAAATTTCAGAGCATTTCCGGTCAGGTTCATTAACACCTGACGCAGGCGAGTTGGGTCTCCGATTAAAGTCGAGGCAATCTCAGAGTCTACCAGATAGATTAATTCCAGTTGCTTACTTTGAGCCTGGGTGGCCAGTAAATCAATGGTTTCTTCGATACAGCGGCTTAAATTAAATTCGATGCAATCCAGGCGCATTTCCCCGGCTTCGAGTTTAGAAAAGTCGAGGATATCATTAATTAAAATTAGTAAATTTTGGCTGCTGGTTTTTAGGGTCTTGACAAAATCTTGCTGTTGGGAAGAAAGGGGAGTTTTGAGGAGTAAATCGGTCATGCCAATCACGCCATTCATGGGGGTTCTAATTTCATGACTCATGTTGGCGAGAAATTGAGATTTCATGCGGGAGGCTTGTAGTGCCTGCTCTCGGGCCTGGACTAATTCATTAATCACTTGGGTGACAATGATAATGCCCCCAATTTGATGTTCTGAGCGGTACCAAGGTTGCACCGCCCAGCGCAGATACAGTTGGGTGCCATCGCCGAGTTCAAAACATTCTTCCGGTCGGGAGAGGACTTCTCCTTGGAGTGCAGCCTGATGAATAGCTGTGATGTTTTCAGTTTCGGGCAATCGCTCATAATAGGATTGTCCGAGCAGAGATTGTCCCTCCAGTCGGTAATCTTTTACCCAACAGTTGCTATAGGCCAGATAGCGCATTTGAGTATCAAACATCGCCATTGCAACTGGGGCATTGGTAATAATTTGTCGTAACTGTTGGCGTTCCTGTTCGCGGACTTGTTCGAGGCGCTTGCGATCGGTAATCTCGTTGAGAGAACCGGCGGTGCCAATATAGTCATTGCGATCGTTAATATTTAAGCGTTTCTGAACTTCAACCCAGCGATAACTGCCCTCTTTGGTGAGGAAGCGGGCTTCGTGACGCACTGAATCTTGTTCGCTATGGAGGAGGGATTCAAAGGCTGTTAAAAAGCTGGGGCGATCTTCAGGGTGAACAAAGGAGAGGAAAGGTTGCCCTAGACTTTCGGCGACGGTAAATCCGGTGATGTCGGTCCAAGCGGGGTTGAGGAAGGTTAAATAACCACGTTTATCCCGTTGGAAAATTACTTCGCTTAAATTTTCAATAACGGAGCGATATTTGTTTTCACTGGCGATGAGGGCGGATTCGGCCCGTTTGCGATCGCTAATATCCCGTTGAATTGTGGCGAAACATATTGGC
>CAYUEH010000939.1:0-1721 GCA_964442465.1 uncultured Laspinema sp.
AATAAGGGTTGCCTTGGGCGGCAGCATTTTGCAAAGCGGCGATCGCCTCCGATGAGTTTGCCACCGCCTCACCCTGAAGATGCCAAGACTCTAAATAGGCGCAAATCATCTGCCGACTCATGGCATTGTGGTCCATGACCAACAGGCGCACATCCCGAGGAGACGACGGCAATTTCGGCAGCACTTTCACCTCACCGGGGACGGTTTCAAAAGTCGCGGTAAACCAGAAACGCGAACCGACCCCCACGGCACTTTCCACCCCTATCTCACCCCCCATCAACGTCACCAATTGCTTGCAAATCGCCAATCCTAACCCTGTGCCTCCATATTTTCGCGTCGTTGAGGCATCCACTTGGGAAAAGGATTGAAATAATTTATGTTGGTCCTGGGCATTGATGCCAATTCCCGTATCCCGGACTTCAAAATACAGGGTAGTAGTAGTGGGGGTTTGAATCTGTAAGGAAGTGTGAATCACCACTTCACCCTTCTGAGTAAATTTTAGGGCATTTCCGGTCAGGTTCATTAACACTTGACGCAGCCGAGTCGGGTCTCCGATTAAAGTCAGGGGAATCTCAGAGTCCACCAGGGTCAGTAATTCCAGTTGCTTACTTTGAGCCTGGGTTGCCAGTAAGTCTATGGTTTCTTCGATACAGCCGCTTAAATTAAATTTGATGCGATCCAGGCGCATTTCTCCGGCTTCAAGTTTAGAAAAGTCAAGGATATCATTAATTAAAATCAGCAAATTTTGACTACTGGTTTTCAAGGTGTTGACAAAATCCTGCTGTTGGGAAGAGAGGGGAGTTTTGAGGAGTAAATCGGTCATGCCAATCACGCCATTCATAGGAGTTCTAATTTCATGACTCATGTTGGCGAGGAATTGAGATTTCATTCGGGAGGCTTGTAGCGCTTGTTCTCGGGCCTGGACTAATTCATTAATGACTTGGGTGACGATGATGATGCCCCCGATTTGATGTTCTGAGCGGTACCAAGGTTGCACAGCCCAACGCAGATAAAGTTGGGTACTATCGCTGAGTTCAAAACATTCTTCCGGTCGGGAGAGGACTTCTCCTTGGAGTGCAGCCTGATGAATAGCTGTGATGTTTTCAGTTTCGGGCAATCGCTCATAATAGGATTGTCCGAGCAGAGATTGTCCCTCCAGTCGGTAATCTTTTACCCAACAGTTGCTATAGGCCAGATAGCGCATTTGAGTATCAAACATCGCCATTGCAACTGGGGCATTGGTAATAATTTGTCGTAACTGTTGGCGTTCCTGTTCGCGGACTTGTTCGATGCGCTTGCGATCGGTAATATCGTTGAGAGAACCGGCAGTGCCAATATAGTCATTGCGATCGTTAATATTTAAGCGTTTCTGAACTTCTACCCACCGATAACTGCCCTCTTTGGTGAGGAAGCGGGCTTCGTGACGGACCGAATCTTGTTCGCTATTGAGGAGGGATTCAAAGGCTTTTAAAAAACTGGGGCGATCGTCCGGGTGAACAAAGGAGAGGAAGGGTTGGCCAACACTTTCGGCGATGGTAAATCCGGTGATCTCGGTCCAAGCGGGGTTGAGGAAGGTTAAGTAACCGCGCTTATCCCGTTGGAAAATAACTTCGGTTAAATTTTCGACGACGGAGCGATATTTGTTTTCGCTGGCTAAAATGGCGGCTTCGGCCCGTTTGCGATCGCTAATATCCCGTTGAATTGTGGCGAAACATATTGGC
>CAYUEH010000940.1:0-1719 GCA_964442465.1 uncultured Laspinema sp.
ACTGGGGGAGGCCAGAGGAATAAATATTTAGTTTCAGGGGGGCTTTTTAGAATTTGGCAAGAGGTCTAATAGATAAAAGGGCTAGATAATTGGGGCGATCGCCTGGGGGTGAAGCAGCTTGGCAAAGCAGAAATCTGTGATTGTGCCCTCCCCATTGGGTAAAGAATGATTAAGATAGAAGAAGAAATCTCAAATAAACGAGTATCTAATGACTTCAACGCTTGTTAAGTTTTCCTCTCTCCCTCGTCTGAACTGCCCCAAGATCCATCAACTCCCCAATGGATTGACCATTATCGCAGAACAGATGCCAGTGGAGGCGGTGAACCTGAGCATTTGGGCAAATGTTGGTTCTGCGGTGGAATCCGATGAGATCAACGGGATGGCCCATTTTTTGGAGCACATGGTTTTTAAAGGCACCCAACGCCTGGAAAGCGGGGAGTTTGAACGCCGCATCGAGGAACGGGGTGCTGTGACAAATGCTGCTACAAGTCAGGATTATACGCACTACTATATTACCTCCGCCCCCCAGGATTTTGCCGAACTCGCCCCCTTACAAATTGATGTGGTACTCAATCCGAGTATTCCCGAGGAGGGGTTTGAACGGGAAAGACTGGTGGTGTTAGAAGAAATTCGGCGATCGGAGGATAATCCCCGACGCCGGATTTATTCTCGGGCAATGGAAACCGCCTTTGAACGATTGCCTTACCGTCGTCCGGTGTTGGGTCCGACGGAGACGATCGCCGGACTGAAGGCACAGCAGATGCGGGATTTCCACGGAACTTGGTATCAACCGCGATCGCTCACTGCCGTTGCCGTGGGCAATTTACCCGTGGAACAATTAATCGAGATTGTGGCAGAGGGGTTTGAAAAAAACGGACGACCCGCCTTCTCTCTTCATCCCGACTGGCAACTCGCCACCGATGACGAACAACTGATCTCTGAACCGAGTCAAGTCATTGGCGCAACTGGAGAACCGGCATTTGAGAACATTGTCCGTCGGGAATTCATCGATGAAAAGCTACAACAAGCTAGACTGGTGATGATGTGGCGCGTTCCGGGATTAACGGAATTACACAAGACTTACGCCTTGGATGCGATCGCCTCGATTCTGGGACGGGGACGGATGGGACGGTTAGTCCAGGATTTGCGAGAAGAGAAAGGGTTAGTTTCGGGCATTTCGGTCAGTAATAGCACCTTGCATCACCAGGGGATTTTCACGATTTCTGCTCACTTGCCTTCGGAAAATTTGGAGAAAGTAGAAGCGGCAATTCAGGAACATCTTCGCAGATTCCATCGAGAAATGGTGCGGCAATCAGAAATCGATCGCATTGTCACTCAGGTAGTGAATCGGTTTATCTTTAGTAACGAAACCCCCAGCGATCGGGCCAACCTCTATGGATATTACCACTCTCTGATGGGAGATTTAGAACCGGCGTTCAATTATCCCACCCACTTACAGTCCCTCACTCCCGAAGACATCCAGCAAGCGGCATTAGATTATCTGTCTGCGGATGCTTATGGGGTGGTGACGATTAAACCGGCTGTATAAAACACCAGGTTTCAAGGTTAGGAAGACGCGAATTATCGCGTCTTTTGTATTTTATGATACGGAATTAGGTTGTGATAGGTCTTTAAAAACGAGTAAGCCATTGTAGGGTGGGCACTGCCCACCCTACTATTTTAGGGAGATTTGCGATCGCCAGCCTGAAATTGCCAGAC
>CAYUEH010000941.1:0-1718 GCA_964442465.1 uncultured Laspinema sp.
TTGACCGTGGTCAAACTTTCTAGGCCAATTAAGCCTCGACGATGGCCTTTTTGGTTGGACATTCCCAGAAAAATGGCATCTCCTTGTTTGGGATAGCGGTAAAAGCGAGGGGAAGCGTTGATGTAGGTTGAGGCGCTGTTGACTCCTCCCCCAAATTGAGAACTTTCCAGATAGGATTCGGTGACAATACAATCGGCATGACCGCTACTGTAATGATTGATCCAGGCGATCGCCGCTTCCAGATTATCCACAACTTTAAAGGCGACAGTTTTGGTTAAATAGGCCGAAGACCATTCTGATTCTTCTACTTTTTTTAACTCGGGAAACTCTTCGCTGAGAATGTCATCCACCCGAACTTCAAACCCTTTGTCCTGCAAACTGTTAAACAGCATCGCCAGGGAAGAGGGTTTTTGATTGCGATGAATCAGGACTTTTTCAATGGCGTTGACGGGATCCGGTTCACTTTGGTGGGAGTCTTGAATCATCCAGCGCGCCAAATCCATGCTGCCACTGGGGGACCAATAGAGATAACAGTTTCCCATGCCGGATTTGAGTACGGGGACCGTCGCTTGACGAATCACCTGCTGGACGAGACTAGGGCGACCGTAGGGGATGACTAAACTGATATATTTATCTTGGCGGACTAAATCTCGGGTGGAAACTCCCATTTCTGCCGGAATCATTTCCAAACAGCCTTCAGGCATTTCGACTTTCAACAGTGCGCGTTGTAAAGCATCCGCGATCGCCGCATTGGTATGAGCCCCATACATTCCGCCTTTGAGAATCAGACAGTTGCCGGTTTTGATGCATAATCCAGCGGCGATCGCCCCTAAATCCGGTAACGCTTCATAGACTAAACTGATCACCCCTAACGGCATCAACTGGCAATAAGATTGTGACCCTTCTACTTGGTAGGAGGCGTTCATCACTCGGCGCATCGGATCGGACAACTCTGCCAACCGTTGCAGAATTTGCACCGTTGTCTGGATCCGTTCTGGGGTCAACTTCAGCCATTCCAGAATCAAATCAGGCACCGCCATTTCCCGGGAGGCTTCCAAATCAAGGGTATTGGCTTCTAAAATATCATCCGAGGCTTGCTTGAGGGATTTTGCCATCTCCTCCAGCGCACGGGTTCGTTGTTGGCTGGAAGTCTGCGCCATGAGCAAAGAAGCTTGATAGACGCTCTCCACGACAGCCATCGCATCAGGATTTGGGGGAAAAGTAGAATCTGTTGTCATCGAGCTCATCTATCGCCTGTAAGCCAACCAAACCATTAAGGCTGGCAAGGTTGCCAGCAACACCGCTAAAATGACCCAAGGGATCACGCTTGGGCCTAGGGGTAAACCCAAAACGTAAGGTAACCAGAATACCACTAGGCCGATGATAATCACGAGAGACATGGGTAAGTAGCTCTCCCGCAGACGGGTATTGGCTACACACCATTGATTGCCGTTCCAGTTCCAACACCGTTTATAGGGGGAATTGGTCGGGAGTTGCTCGATCCCCTGTCCATCTTCGGTAACCACAAAAATATTTTGACACCGATCGCACCCCAAGGCTTCGGTTAGGGTGATCGGGACCAAACGTCCCCTCCGCCTACAGGGACAGGGGTACTCTGCATTGAGGTCGATCTTTTGGGATTTTTGAGATGGCACAGGCGCTAATCCATAAAAATTCCACGACTTTACAACATAGACTTGCCAATCTCTGCGATCGGT
>CAYUEH010000942.1:0-1710 GCA_964442465.1 uncultured Laspinema sp.
CTAGTGCAGAGGTGCAAAAATAAATAGCCAGTCTAGTTAGACTCCTTGAACCCTTGAAATTTCCATAAGAATGGTTTGGCGCTCGTTCGGTTGAAGTAATCGATAAACTTAAGAATTTGCTCAGATAGGTCAAAGGTCGAAGTGAATTCTCCGCGTTTTAAAAGGCGACGGGTCAAGATACTGAACCAACATTCAATCTGGTTTAACCAGGATGTGTGTTTGGGCAAATACACAAAGCGAATTCGATGGGTGGGGTCGCTTAAAAAATCTGAACGAGTTTTCATCGATGCCAAAATTCCTTTTTTCCCTTTAACACCCAAGTCGGTATTTATCTGACAGCGCTCGGCTACCAATTGAACTTCATATTCACTCCTATGAGTATTCAGTTGGTCAACAATAAAAATCCAGCCCGCTTCGGGATCCGTATCAATTGTCTGCTCGATATGGTTGACAAAATCTATTTCAGTACGCCTCGGACCAATGGAGGGTTCTATAACTTGTCCCGTAGCGATATCCCAATTGGCTATTAAACTTACGGTTCCATGTCGGATGTACTCAAATTCTATCCGTTTTACTTGTCCGGGAATCATCGATTTAGTCGGGTAAGCTCTTTCTAATGCTTGAATTCCCGTCATTTCATCGGTACTAATCAAATGGATGCCGTTTTCGGCCAATTCTGATGCACTCTGGTGTAGTTCACAAACGTTTTTTACCTGTTCTTGAAATGCTTCTCTATCTTTAGGGGTTGTATTTAGCCAGTATCGAGAGCGGTGAGGTTGAAGATCCGCCTCATTTTAAAAAACGACCCACACTATAGCGGGAAATTTCTTTGACTATTCCTCTTTTAACCACTTCTTCCGCCAGTTCCCGGTGGGTCCATTCATTGATTGGGCGCTGACTTTGGGATGGATGTTCACAGGCAACTGCCACAATTTGTACAATATTATCTACCGTAAATGTGGGGGGCTTACCTGAACGGGGTTGATCGCTTAAAACATCTACAATCAGTTGAATTAATTTTTTATCGCTAATTTCTGTGGTTTCTGCTATCTCTAGTGTAGCTGAGGCCTGGGCCCATCGGGAGCGCCACATACGGACTTGATTCCGGTTCATTTGCAATTGGTCAGAAATTTCGCAGTTATTAATCCCATCAGCCGCCAACAAGACTAAGAAGGCCCTTTGTACTAATCGATGTGGATTAGTTGCCCGGCGCGATATTTGTTCTAGTAACTGATGTTGCCTTGGAGATACTGTACAGACTTTGGCTTTTGGAGTAGGCATGATTGATTAAGTCGAGATAGAACCTGGGCGTGGTCCCTGATAGGGGTCCCTCTGCCTCTTCCTCTTATTATAGCTGATCATGTTCTTTTGCACTTCTGTACTAGAAAGTCTAAGAGATTGCACGATAAACAGGCGATTTGAAAGCATGGATCAGGTGGATACTCCGACCTTCCCGGAAGAAAAAGCTCCTGGCGGATCAAAGGATCCGACCTCAATGGACCCAACTGATACGCCTCCGATCCAATAATAATCCTCATTCGGTCTCATTGAAACACTTGATAAAATGGAAAGGAGGAGAGCAATTCAGATCTCCCCCCCTTTCTTTTTTTCTCCTAAGTCAAAATCGCCCCACCCAACAACTTCTGATACCGCTGATCTAACTCACTCTTTAACACCGGCCATCTCTCCAAGGTGGGGTCTTTATTAATC
>CAYUEH010000943.1:0-1704 GCA_964442465.1 uncultured Laspinema sp.
GGGGCCGCCGTCGGTTTGGGGCCGCCATCGCTGTACCATACAGACATGGGAACCGCTATAGAACATCGACTTGAGACAACCGGATTTGGTATGGTAGCAGTCGCCAGTCCAGTTAGGACCTGAAATCCAAGGAATTATCAAAATTCGAGATTGAGCTACCCATGTCTAATTCTGACAGCTAGGACTTATGGAGAAAGGTCATAGAGGCCATTGAACTCAACGGGATGAAGAAGATCGAAGTCCCTGAACTGTTCAGACCTCAATCAAATTGAGCGATGTTGGTCTTGACTAAAAAGCCGCATTCGACACCAACTCAAAGATTTTGATACCTTACCAAAGGCCATAAAAAATCTCCTTCACTTGGCTTGCACCTAACGTCCTAACTGGACTGGCGATTGCGATACAAATCATTTAGGATGGCTATAGCTTGAGGGGCCAATTAGGGAGCCATTCCTCCCGGACCCGGACTGGAAGAATGGCCCAAAAAACTTACCAGCTTTGAGTGTGAAAAGTTAGCTTGATGCGTATAGGGCATTGCCCACCCTACAATTGTTTACCCAGAGTTTGAGAATCGACCCTAAATGTAGAGGCGATTCAGGGAATCGCCTCTACATTTAGGGTTGAACTTTAAAGATTGCGTAAGTCCTGTTTCCCCTATTCTCGAATCCCCTCGTCGGGAATACCGACAGCGGAAAGTCCGGCGATCGCCCGTAAATTTTGGACGCGAATTAGTTCCATAAAATCTAACCCGGGTCGGCCTTCTAAAGTGGCAACAGTTTCGATCGCACTCAACAGATGTCTAGCAGCATCCGGTTCGTTGTAGCCTCTTCTCAGAGCAATTTGAATCGCCCCTTGATCCGCCTCAATTTCGCGATCGCTGCGGTGGGTACTGCGCCAAATTTGAGTCCCTGCTAGGGCCGTTAACCCCCCAGCAGTAACCACTCCCACCGCATCTCCTTGGACGAGTTCGACCAGAGTCCCTAACAATCCAGCAATCACCACCCCTTGATATAAGTCCGGTTTAAACCATTTCACCCCCAATAACCAGCTCACGGTTCTCAGGAGTAACAAGTCTCTTTGGGGTCTGGATAATTTGCGCCAGAGGTCAAAGTTAATATAAATCGGGCGTTCCCTCGCCCAAGGCAGGGGAAAGGAACTCGCGATCGCCGTGGATTGTTGGGGTTTATTGACGATTTTGCACAGCATCCGACCCGATGCAGGCATCAAGTCCAATAAGCGGAAAATTTCGGGTGATGGATCCATGATAGGCAGATTCGGGTTGAGAGTCGGGATAGAGCATTCCTAAATGATTTATAACATCTGTCTTCTCCCCTCTCCCCCCCCCTTTCAAAGGGGGGTAGGGGGGATGGAGAGGGGTTGGGGGTGAGGGTCTTCAACTGCTGCAAGGATTGCTATAGTTAGACTTTGGGGGAACTGGCAAAGAAACGCCCAGCGCGTCCTACAATAAAATACGATAGTGCGATTCGTTTCTCCTTGGGAGTGGGTGGGAAAAAACCAGTCCTTCCAGGGAATATTAGGGCAGCTATAGCGACCCTAAATGAATTTGACATAAAGTTCGGCTCCCCTCTCCCGTTCTGGGTTTTGTCGGTTGGGGACCGCCATCGTCCATTGCCAAACTGATTTAGACGCGCTATATCGGCCATTTTAATGAGTGAAGTTGAAGACATGGAAGCTTTTGAGCCA
>CAYUEH010000944.1:0-1703 GCA_964442465.1 uncultured Laspinema sp.
GGGCGCGAGAGTGATCGCCTGTCCAAGAAATAACGATTTTTCGTCATTAAATTTACCACCTTGACAGGGTGAGGATTTCTCCCCCACCCTTGGTCTGGCCATCTCCGAGCAAATCGTGAGATAATCATTCACAGTCACCCCAAAGTCAAAGGGGGTGCAGCCTGCTCAACGCTCATGCTTGCCGTTACACCGTCCTACCTGCTAACCCCATGATGTCAATCATCCGATCGCAAATTCTTCCCTTCTTCATTTTCCTCGTCTTTTTAGTCGCATTAGTCGCCGTGAGTGCGCGGATTTTCTTACCCGCCGATATGATGGCCCCTGCACCGATAGAAGAACAAGTGCAACCCGCCGATCGCCTCTCCAGCATCTCCTTCCCCAACGTTGCCGAACTGCCTCCCTCTCTGTCCCATTTAATTAAAGGGTTACCGGAAGATACGCTGTTTTTTAATCAAGAGAGTTAGGGGAATTTGCATAGCAAACCGGCAACTCTGGAACTGATTCCGGGATATCATCTGCGAGTGGGTTCATCCCGCGATCGCTACTTACTGGTAAAGTTCTTGAAGTTAACCTATCAGGAACTTTACCCCGACCATGACTTCGACCATTTAGCCAAAACTGTTGACCAATATTTTGCCGAGGAAACGCCATTATGGTGGGTGGAATATCCCAGTCATTCTGAACCTGTGGGTTGTTTGTGGTTAGGAAATGCCGTGGATCAAGTTAAAGGCGATCGGCACGCTCATATTTTTGTCCTCTATATCGCACCCGAACACCGTCGCCGAGGACTGGGTTCAGCATTAATGGAATATGCTGAAAATTGGGCCAGAGAACGAGGCGATCGGCAGATGGGTTTACAAGTCTTTCTCAATAATCCCCCCGCCTTAAATCTCTATCAAAAATTAGGCTATCAAAGTCATTCCGTCTGGATGCTTAAATCTTTAGAATAATCAAATCACTCAAATCATCCTCCCAAATCAATCCGGTTTTAATCCGGGATGATTCAGGGTTATTCCCAACCGATTTAAGCCGATTTCTACATACTCATATTCCCGCTCAATACTAATAGATTGTCGCTCTAATCGCTGAGAAACGGCTGCGGTGGTAAAGGTTCCAGCAAATAAATCTAATACCACATCCCCCGGATTGCTACTGGCTTTGATAATTCGTTCGAGTAGTGCTTCCGGCTTTTGCGTCGGGTGTTTTCGATATTCCGGCATTCTATATCTCACTCGTGGAATATACCAGACATTTCCTGGGATTTTTGTCGTACAATAAGGAGCCGGTTCCCTTTTTCGATAATCTATTAGTTTGCGGACTGCGCCAGTTTTGGCTTCTACCCGAATTTCATCGGCATTAAATGTATAAATTTTAGGATTTTTAACGGCAAATAAAATCGGTTCATACAATGAGCCAAAGTATTTTTTCGCTTGCGTTCCCGAACTGTCATAATGCCAAACAATCCGAGATAAAATAGTTAATCTTTTTTGCAGATAAATATCCAGATGAGGCATATATTGGGTGGCAGACATCAAATATAATGTCCCGGTGGTTGTGAGCTTACGAAGACATAATTCTAGCCATTGATAGCACCAGTCTAAATAAGCATCATCACCTTTCCACTGTTCTTTTTTGCCATTAAAAACTTTGCCGATATTATAGGGAGGGTCGGCAAAAATTAAATTAATGCTGTTATCTTCAAT
>CAYUEH010000945.1:0-1694 GCA_964442465.1 uncultured Laspinema sp.
TTAACCGAGGGATTACCGGGGCGATCGTGGCGCGGCAACCCTTTGGTGGGTTTAAGTTGTCTGGGGTGGGTTCTAAAGCAGGGGGACCGGATTACCTGCTGCAATTTTTAGAACCCCGTCACGTCAGCGAAAACGTTCAGCGTCAAGGATTTGCGCCGATTGAGGGCGTGGATTAAGAGGGTCTGTCATTGGTCATTGGTTGTGGGTCATTAATCCAAACAAGCAATGACCAATACACCTCTTGCAAAATACCGGATAGATCCCCCCAACCCCCCTTAAGAAGGGGGGCTTAAGAGAATTTTGCAAGAAGTCTAATGACCAATCCAGCGATAGAGAATTAAAAATATTTCCCGATGAAAACTATCCGCTTTGTGGATTTATTTGCGGGTATTGGTGGCATAAGATTAGGGTTTGAGAAAGCAGCCGAAAAACTTTCTCTCAAAACTCACTGTGTTTTGAGTTGCGAAATTAAGGCGGATTCCTGTTGGGTTTATCAGCAAAATTTCGGCGAGTCTCCCCAAGGTGATATCCGGATTCTGGAAAAGCTGCCGCCTCATGATGTTTTATTAGCGGGGTTTCCCTGTCAGTCGTTTTCCGCTGCGGGAAAAAAGGCCGGATTTGGGGATACGAGGGGAACCCTATTTTTTGAGATTACTCGGTTAATAGATACCTATCAACCTCAAGCCTTTTTGTTTGAAAATGTGCGGGGTTTGTTAACCAATGATGGGGGTAATACCCTTAAAACGATTCAACATGAGTTGGAAGCCAGAGGCTATAGTTTTGATGTTTTTGTGCTAAATAGTGCTAATTTTGACCTCCCCCAAAATCGTTTGCGGGTTTATCTAGTCGGATTGTTCAATGCTGTTCCTAACTATCGGTTAGTTTCTGACCCCGGACCGAAAGATTCTCATTCGTATAATTCCCAAGAATTCTATTTAGGTAATCCGGATGCAAAATCGGTAACTGTGGGGGATATTTTAGAAAATAATCCCCCGTTGGACTATGATTGTTCACGGGAATTTGTTAGGGCTTTGGAGAAGCGATTAGATGGGGATTTGAATCGGTTGCATGGGATGCGATTAATTGACTATCGCGGGGGGAATTCGATTCATTCTTGGGAGTTGGGGTTGCGTGGGGAATGTAGTGCGGATGAAATTGAGTTGATGAATCGGTTTATCCTGAAGCGGCGAAATAGTCAGTTTGGAAAAGAGCAAGATGGGAAGTTGCTGAGTCAGGAGCAAATTGCTACGTTTTTTGAGTCTCCGGAGTTGGAGGAGATTTTAGGGTCTTTGGTGGGGAAGAATTATTTGAAACGGGTGGAGGGGAAATATAAGCCGGTTTCGGGTAATTTTTCCTTTGAGGTTTATAAGTTTTTAGACCCGGAAAAAATTGCGGTGACGTTGGTGGCGAGTGATGCCAATCGGTTGGGGGTGTATCATCAGGGGCGAGTGCGGAGAATTACTCCTCGGGAGGCGGCAAGGTTGCAAGGATTTCCCGATGAGTTTATTTTGCATCCGAAGGGCGATCGGGCTTATTATCAGTTGGGAAATTCGGTGAGTATTAATGTGGTGGAAGCGGTGGCGCGAGAGGTGATTTTAAATTTAAAATAGCAACGACTGAAGTTGTTACTACGAACTGAAGAGAACGACTGAAGTCGTTACTACGAACATTAGAGAACGACTGAAGTCGTTACT
>CAYUEH010000946.1:0-1688 GCA_964442465.1 uncultured Laspinema sp.
TACCGGAGGTTAGATCCCTTTGTCCGCCCACGATTGTAGCATTAGCGGTGGAGGCATAAGAAAATTTATGGAAATTCAGACACCCGATTGGGTTAAACACGCGGTTTTTTATCAAATTTTTCCGGACCGCTTCGCCCGAGGGACTCAGCCTCGTGAGCTACTCTTGAAGCACAGTCGTTGGGAAGATTGGCACGCTATTCCGACTCTGCAAGGATATAAAGGAGGAAATCTCTGGGGCGTTATAGACAAACTGGACTATTTACAAGAGTTGGGGATTAATGCCATTTATTTTACCCCCATCTTTCAATCGGCGAGTAACCACCGTTATCACACCCATGATTACTATCAGGTGGACCCGATGTTGGGGAAAACAGGGGCGTTTCGAGAACTGTTGTTAGAGGCGCATAACCGGAATATTAAAGTGGTGCTGGATGGGGTCTTTAATCATGCCAGTCGGGGCTTTTTCTTTTTTCACGATATTTTGGAAAATGGCCCTAATTCTCCCTGGGTGGATTGGTTTAAAATTCACGGATGGCCCGTGTCTCCTTACAATGGGGATTTTCCGGCTAATTATGAAGGGTGGGCGGAT
The DNA here is from genome assembly GCA_964442465.1 of uncultured Laspinema sp. GTDB lineage: Bacteria > Cyanobacteriota > Cyanobacteriia > Cyanobacteriales > Laspinemataceae > Laspinema. Next base: position 590 of record CAYUEH010000946.1, read on the forward strand.
AATCGGGCTTTGCCGGTGTTCAACCATGATAATCCCGAGGTGCGGGAATACATTATGGAGGTGGCGGAATATTGGATTAAGTTCGGGATTGATGGGTGGCGGTTGGATGTGCCGTTTGAGGTGAAAACGGAAGGGTTTTGGCAGGAGTTTCGCGATCGCGTCAAAGCAATTAATCCCGATGCCTACATTGTCGGCGAAGTTTGGGGTGACTCCCGTCCCTGGTTGGATGGGACTCAGTTTGATGGGGTGATGAACTATCTGTTTACCGGACCCACCATTGCCTTTACTGCGGGCGATCGCGTTGATTTGGCTCAAGTCAAGGACCGGGACTACCAAACCACCCCTCCCATGTTTGCCGGGGATTATGCAGAAAAAATCCAGCAGTTGTTGGAAATGTACCCCTGGGAAATCCAACTAACTCAGCTTAACCTTCTAGCTTCTCACGATACGGCCCGTCTGCTTTCGATCGCCGGAAATGATAAACCTTCTGTGGAGTTGGCAACACTCCTATTAATGACCTTCCCCGGTGCTCCAAGTATCTACTATGGGGATGAAGTCGGTTTACCGGGTCGTGTGGACCCCGACTCCCGTCGCGGTTTTCCCAAGGAAGAAGATTGGGACCGGGAAGTGTTCGACTATCATCGCGAACTGATTGCCCTGCGTCATGCTCATCCCGCTTTGCGGACGGGTACTTACAAGGTGTTATCCGCCCAGGGAACCCTCTATGTCTTCGCAAGGCAGTTACCGGAGGAAGAACTGATTGTCGCCGTCAATGTCGGCACAAATGCCTGTGAGCAGACTGTGGATGTCTCTGGGTTAAACTATCATCCTGAGAAGTTGTTATATGGCAAAGCTCAAGTGTCTTGGCAGGATGACAAACTCAGTTTAACGGTTCCCCCTCGCAGTGGGTGTATTTTGGGTTAAATGATGAGGGCGATCCAGGAGGCATCGCCCCTATAGCTGGAGAGAGTTGAGGGTAGGGGCTTCTTGGATGCGATCGCCTCTGATACTAAATCCGGGTATGAAAAGTCGTTTTTATAGAGTACCCCGCGCAGGCGGGCTTTGTCCGTGTAGCCCCACCCTTGAGGGTGCGGGTTTT
>CAYUEH010000947.1:0-1683 GCA_964442465.1 uncultured Laspinema sp.
CTGGGGTTTCATCTCTTCAACTTGCTGTTCAAGGGCTTCAATGCGATCGAGTAAACTGCGAATCGCTGATGCTTCTGAATCAGGCAATTGACCATGTTCCAAGGGGTTGACTCGCACCCCAGAACGATAGAGAATTCGACCGGGAACGCCGACTACTGTACAATCCGAGGGAACATCCCGCAGCACCACAGAACCGGCCCCAATGCGGACATTATTGCCGATTAGGAGATTGCCCAGTACCTTGGCACCGGCACCTACGACAACATTTTCCCCGAGGGTGGGGTGACGCTTGCCGGATTCTTTCCCGGTACCGCCGAGGGTGACCCCTTGATAAATCAAGCTATAATCGCCGACGATCGCAGTTTCGCCAATCACCACTCCCATGCCATGATCGATGAAGACTCCCCTGCCGATCGCCGCGCCGGGGTGAATTTCAATCCCGGTGAAAAAGCGACCCAGATGAGAAATCAGGCGAGGAATGAAGGGAATGCCGACTTGGTGTAACCAGTGGGCGACACGGTGAAACAGCAGCGCTTGCAAACCTGGATAGCAAAACAAAACTTCTAGCCAGTTGCGTGCGGCTGGGTCACGCTCAAAAATAATTTGGAAGTCAGCTACAAGGGTATTTAGCACGCTTCGTTAGCACTCTCGGCAAATAGACCATTTTCTATTGTACCGTGCTTGGACAAATCCGACTGAGCAACCCTGGATCCGACGGAGGTTGAATTTGTCATTTGTCATTTGTCGTTTGTCCTTTGTCATCAACAACCAAGGACCAAGGACCAAGGACCAAGGACCAATGACCAATGTCACCGTTTCAGCATATTTTCGAGGTCATCTTCCCCGCAAATTGCTATGGCTGAGATCTTGCACCTGTTGCAACAACCGGCGGGGGTTAAAACCCCCGCCTAACAGAATCAAGTCGGTTGAAACCGACTGAAAACACCACGGGATAAGACTTGCAGTCGGTTTTTAACCGACTTTAGCTATGAGGCGCTTGATTGATCCCCCGCCGGTGTTGAGAATGGTGCAAGATCTCAGTATGGGCGACCCTTATTCGCGCACAGAAAGCCGATAGCGGCGGCGAATGCCCATTTCTTTGGTGCCTACCCAAATCTGATAAGTCCCTTGGGGCCAATCCGTATCTGTGACTCGGGCATCCTGACTTAACTCCGTGTTATCTCCACAGCGGAAGGTATTATCGGGTCCTCGGATAATTAACGTGGTATCCACCCCTCGACTGTTGAGTTCTACGGTTAATCGGGGAAAGTCACTGCGCAGTTCCATGATATGATCCGGTGTCGGATCTCCGAATCCGAGACAGAGTTGGTTCTGGCGATCGCGCAGGGTAGTGACGGCAGGAAGCGAAATCGAACCCCCTGTAAAACCCGAGACAACTCCACGACTGGGTTGAAATCCCCGGGATAAAATTAAAGGTTCAAAATTGGCGGAGGTGGCGAAAGCGGGAAGGACATTGAACGCGAAGGTTAAGGCGATCGCGCCGGTCCATTTCCAACGATTGATGCCATTTGTTAACATAGTTTTAGGCTCCTCTTGCATAAGTGAGGAATTCAGATTGCTGTTCTCTAGGGCTTTTGGTTAGGGATTAGAGAGATAGGACAAGAACCGGGGTTTCTGTCCCTTTCTTTTTGACAAAGCAGCCCGAGATTGGTTCAAGGAACC
>CAYUEH010000948.1:0-1672 GCA_964442465.1 uncultured Laspinema sp.
GCAAGTCCTAAAAGGCTTCGAGTAAATCACTCAGGGTCACTTCCTCTTGTGATGAGGAGGCAGTCCCGGTAGAGGGTGAGGGTTTGGGAAAGGACCCGACTTCTGGGGTGCCTTCCCAAGGCAGCAGGCGGAAATAATCCCCGACGACCAGGGTCCACCTAGAGGCGGGGTCGGTAGGTTGTCCGGTCGAACCTTGGGTTAGGGGTTGTCCTTGCCAGTTACATTGACTAAAATAGTCTTGGACGGACAGTTGTAATAACGATTTGCCGTTAGTCATCGTAAACGTTCTCCGGCTTCTAACCGTTGTTGGATATCCCGTGCAGTGGCTCCTTCATTTTGCCAGAAGGCAGCGGCATCAATGCGGTCCTGGCTGCCGAGTAAGAATTTACAGTAGGTTTCACCCATTGAGTAGCATTGGAGTTCGATGCAGCTTAACTGTTTGTTGACCAAACAGGTGAAGAATCCGGCAAATAGACCGGCGTAGATGTAGCAGACGGGTTTGCCGACATCGCCGAGGGTGCGGGCGACGGCAGAATCAAAGAGGTTGATAAACATAAATCCATGCTTGCGATCGCTTAGATCGACTTCCCAGCGTCCCCATCCTTGGGCGGTAAAGGGCCACCACCAGGTTTCGAGGAGGAACATCAGGTTGGCTTGGCGGATATCCCGTTGATATTCTTTCTCAAACCATTTTTTGAAAAATTCGGCATCTTTGGTCCCCCATTCGCAGCCAATGGTGTACATAATCACTGAGGCTGCACTGCCGACTTCTTCTTCTAACCCTTCGACTAAGCCAATAATAAAGTCTTCGCTGGTAAAGGTATTTCGTCCCTCATTCCAGTCGGTGACAATCCCGGTGTCGGGGTGAAATGAAAAGAAATCCTGAAAGCCATAGTGGTTGTGCTTTCTGGGCTGTTTTGGCTGACGATTCGGTTCTACGTTGGCAGCCGGTTTTTTGTTGGTAGATACTACCATCAGACAATACTCCTTGTGATGGGATGGGGTCTTTGGTTTGCTGTCCCGGTCAGTTCCGTTAAGTGGCTTCCTGTCTGGGGGTGGGTGGTGGCGGTCCTCTCTATGGACTAGACCATGTTCACCTGTGCCGGTCTATTTCTAATTTTAGGCAACTCAGCGGATATTTGGAACGATGAATTTTGCCGATCGCACTAGAAACCCAGAAAATTGAGCCGAAAAATTCTAACATCAAGAATCATGAATTTTTATTGAGAAATTGTTACCGATTAATTTTCATGATAAATTTGCCAAGCTAGGTAAAAATCCGTGAGGATGCGATTGACATTTAACCGGCTTTGTGTATATAAAATAAAGTCAAGACTAAAGCCCTGGCTTGAGGCAGCAGGGGTTCCCCTTGCCCTTAAATCCAGGCTCCCAGGGCAGATCGGATCTGACCCGTTAGATTATGCAGCTTGGGATTTCATCTGAACCGGCTGCATGGGAATTTCAATTTGGAACTCGGTGCCTTGTCCCGGTTGAGAAAGGCAGGTCAAAGAACCCCCATGTTTTTCCACCACGATTTGGTAGCTAATGGATAAGCCCAACCCGGTCCCAGAACCAATGGGTTTGGTGGTAAAAAACGGGTCAAAAATGCGCGATCGCACCTCATCTGGAATTCCCGGACCGTTATCGCCAATCCGAATCACCACCAGGCTTC
>CAYUEH010000949.1:0-1664 GCA_964442465.1 uncultured Laspinema sp.
CGGACGCCTGCGATCGCCGCATTCAAAACACTTTCAAACAATTTCATCCCATCGGTATCCCCTAACATCGGGTCCGATGCCCGTTCGGGATGGGGCATCATGCCTAAAACATTCCCCCGGGAATTACAGATTCCGGCAATCTGATTTAAGGACCCATTGGGATTACTGTCTGAGTTACTCTCCCCTTGGGGACTGCAATAGCGAAACACCACCTGTCCATTGTCTTCCAGTTGGGCGAGGGTATCCGCATCGGCATAGTAGCGGCCCTCCCCGTGGGCGATCGGCAGGGTGATGATTTCCCCGGATTGGTAGTTGGAAGTCCAAGGCAGACGGGTATTTTCCACCTTCATCGGGACACGATCGCAGATAAAGTGCAAGTCGCGATTTCTAATTAAGGCCCCCGGTAGCAGTCCCGCTTCGGTTAAGACTTGGAACCCATTACAAATTCCCAGGACTAATTTACCCTGTTCGGCGTGTTTGATGATTTCCGCCATGACGGGGGAAAATTGCGCGATCGCCCCACAGCGTAAATAATCGCCGTAGCTGAACCCTCCGGGTAACACCACCACATCCAAATCCGAGATATCCGTTTCCTGATGCCAGACTAACCGAGTAGGGCGATCGAGCAATCCTTGGGTGACATACGCCACATCGCGATCGCAATTGGAACCCGGAAACACGACAACTCCAAATTTCATAGGATTATGCCCCCGCCTTCATCATGGTTGCCACTTCCACTAACTCAAACCGATAGTTCTCAATCACCGGATTGGCTAAAAGTTGGTCACAGATGCGATCGAGTTGTTGGGTTGCTGCTTCAGGGGATTCCGAAGTTATCGTCAATTCCACATATTTGCCAATGCGGACCCCTTCCACATTGCGATCGCCCATTTTTTGCAGTCCCGACTCCACAGCAGTCCCTGCCGGATCCAAAACCGAAGGCCGCAGAGTAACATAGATATGAGCCTGATATTTCTTTAAAGTCACAACAATCCGCCCTAACTTCTGGTGATAATGCCATTAGATGCCACAGCATCTTTATATTTTAATCCCGAAACTGACACCCGGGCTTTTTTCAAACCCTCAACCTCGTCTAACTTCAGAAATGTAGGCCAGACGAACCCATGTAGATGTTAATCTAATCCCATGACAGTCAAACGCACCCGGTCTCAAGAACGCATTCTCAATTTCCTCAAAACCCTCAACGATTCCATTTCGGCCCAGGATATTTATGTCGAGTTGCGCCATCGTAACCAAAGCGTCAGTCTTGCCACCGTCTATCGCGCCTTGGAAGCGTTGAAGTTGGAAGGAGTCGTCCAGGTGCGGACCTTGGCAAATGGCGAGTCCCTTTATAGTTGCCTCAAGCAGGACCGGCACCACCTGACTTGTTTACAATGTGGCATATCCATTCCCCTCGATGAATGTCCGGTTCATCAGTTAGAAGAGGAACTACAAAAAACTCACGGATTTAAGATATTTTACCATACCTTAGAGTTTTTTGGCCTCTGCAATAAATGTCAGTTATTGCAACAAAATGGCGGGGTTTAAATTGAACTCTTGGGGATAACGACTGAAGTCGTTACTACAAACATGGAAATTTAACTTCTTAGTTCGTAGTAACGACTTCAGTCGTTCTCTTTCCGATGTTCGTAGTAACGACTTCA
>CAYUEH010000950.1:0-1663 GCA_964442465.1 uncultured Laspinema sp.
AATGACCTTCCTATCCCAAAAACAGGGTATAAGCGGGATTTTGATTTTCATCCCAGTAGCGATATCCGACATTATCGAGAAATGCTTGCCATTCCTGCATTTCTTCTGGGGGCACTTGCATTCCGACGACAATGCGCCCGTAGTCTGACCCGTTATTGCGATAGTGGAACAAGCTGATATTCCAGTTGCGACTCATGTGGCCGACGAACTTCATTAAGGCACCGGGACGTTCGGGAAATTCAAAGCGGTAGAGTAATTCATTGTGAGCGAGAGGGGAATGTCCTCCGACCATGTGCCGGAGGTGTAACTTAGTGAGTTCGTCGTCGGTGAGGTCGAGGGTTTTGAATCCATTGGCCTCAAAGGTTTCTACCATGTTGGCGGCATCGGCGCGGTTGGCGATTTGCATTCCGACGAAGATATGCGCTTCTTTTTGGTCGGCGATGCGATAGTTAAATTCTGTGAGATTTCGTCTCCCGATACAGTCTCCAAATTTGCGGAGACTTCCCGGTTCTTCGGGGATGGTGACGGCAAAGATTGCTTCGCGACGTTCCCCAAATTCGGCACGTTCGGCGACGAAGCGGAGGCGATCGAAGTTCATGTTGGCACCGCAGGCAATGGCAATTAAGGTTTCGCCTTGGATGCCTTCTCGTTCGACATAGGCTTTTGCACCGGCGATCGCCAAGGCACCGGCGGGTTCGACAATCGATCGCGTATCTTCAAACACATCCTTAATCGCCGCACAAGTATCATCGGTGCCGACGAGGATAATATCATCCACATATTCTTGACACAACCGGAAGGTTTCTTCCCCAACTTCTCGAACTGCTACCCCATCAGCAAATAATCCCACTTGAGATAAGCGCACTCGATGTCCCGCTTGCAGGGATTGGGACATAGCATCAGCATCGATGGGTTCAACGCCGATAATTTTAATTTCTGGACGTAAGCGCTTGACATAGGCGGCAATTCCCGAAATCAAACCACCCCCCCCGATCGCCACAAAAATGGCATGAATCGGTTTCTGATGTTGCCGTAAAATTTCCATGCCAATGGTTCCCTGTCCCGCAATCACGTGAGGGTCATCAAAGGGATGAATAAAAGTTAATCCTTTTTCCGCCTCCAATTCCCGGGCATAAGCATAAGCATCATCATAAGTATCTCCATGCAACACCACCACTCCCCCACGGGATTTAACTGCATCTACCTTGACTTGAGGCGTTGTCACCGGCATCACGATAATCGCCTGGGTTCCTAGACGGGAGGCACCGAGGGCGACCCCTTGAGCATGGTTACCTGCGGAAGCGGCAATCACCCCTTTTGCCAGGAGTTCCGGCGGCAGTTGCGCCATTTTGTTGTATGCACCCCGCAATTTAAAGGAAAACACGGACTGCATATCTTCCCGTTTGAGCAGGAGTTGATTATCCAGTCGGGCGGAGAGATTCGGGGCATACTCTAGGGGCGTTTCTTGGGCAACATCGTAGACACGGGCGGTCAGGATTTGGACCAGGTAATCGCAATACATGGGGTCAGGGGGGTTGGTAAAAACGGGATAGTCTTTTATTTTACGCTACTGGGGTGACCCCTCTTTACAAGAGTAGGTTTTTTACGCTTAACTGCACCTCCGGTCCCCTCCCCTTGGCAAGGGGAGGGTTAGGGTGGGGTC
>CAYUEH010000951.1:0-1650 GCA_964442465.1 uncultured Laspinema sp.
TTTTTGGTAATTTGCCGACAAGCCTCAATGCCACCGATTCCCGGAAGTCCGACATCCAAAACCACCACATCCGGTTGATATTGGTGGGTTAATTCCACAGCGGATTCACCATCTTCCGCTTCGGCAATGATTTCTAAATCACCTTCTCGTTGGAGACGCACTTGTAATCCGAGGCGAAATAGTTCGTCATCTTCAACTAATAATAAACGGAGTCGGGAAGTAGATGGCATTTAGTTGGGAAGGGGTTGAGCGGCGGGTAATTTAAAGCAAAATTTAGCGCCATGAGGGGGGTTATGTTCGGCCCAAATCATTCCCCCATGAGCTTCAATAATCTGTCGGCTCAAATATAAACCGAGTCCGGAACCTTTAGCATGGCGATTACTATGACCTTGATAAAAGCGTTCAAATAAATGAGGGAATTCATCCGGGGTGATTCCGGGACCCTGGTCCAGGACTTGAACCTTTTGTGCGGTGGAAGTCGATTCTAGAATAACATCAACTGAACCGCCACGAGGGGAATGGTTGATGCTATTGGCGAGGAGGTTGGTAAAGACGCGGTGGAGTTGCAAGGAATCGGCGCGAACCCAGAGGGTGCGACGAAATTGGGATTCTCCATACCGGATGCGAATGTAGATGCGCCGGTGGGTAGCTAGGGGGGTTAAGGAGGCGATCGCCTCTTCGGCAATGGCGACTAAATTAACCGGCATCAGATTCAATTGGAGTCCCTCGCTATCGTTGCGATAGACATCCAGCATGGTTTCTACCAGTTGGAGGGTGGTTTGGAAAGAGCGTTCCATCATTTCCAAAACCTGTTGTTGCATCTGGATCAGGGGACCAAATTCCTCTTGTTGAAAGGATTTGACGGTGGCGATCGCGCCTAAGAGGGGGGTTTTTAAGTCATGGGTGAGGGTGGAGACAAAATCTTCCCGGAGTTGCGCCAGTTGTGCTTGAGCTTGCAGTTGCGCTTTGTGTTGCGCGATCGCCTCTTCATAAGATCGAGTGCGATTGCTTAACCATGCCGTCACCAGTAGCGCCAATACCACGAGCAATCGGTTGGCAATCACGGATGGGTTAATCGATTCAGTTCCTGGCATCACTAAGTTTAACAGGGTTAAAACCGATCCTAATAGCGTGACTTTCCAGGTGGTTGAGCTATTTAACCGCGAACTGGCCAAAATAATCGTCCCAATATAAAGATAACCAAAAACATAAGGCGGTGGAGTCGAAAATTCCAGTACAAAGACGATCGCACAGACACAGGCGATCGACCATCGGGTATCAAACGGATGCTGAGTTTTCGCTGAAATCCGCTTAGGGTTGGATATCTGATGCCACATCCTTAAAACTCGCCGGGTAATTTTGATTGCGTCTATTTTAACTCAAGGCTTTCCCGTTTATCTAATTTTATATCTCCAGATATAGATTCATCTAAACGCTCTCATTTCCCTTATATGACTTGAACTATATTGAGAGGCTGAATTTCTTCCCAAACAGCCTTCTATATCTTGTCTAATACAAAAAAAATCCCTAATAATGCATACAGATATCGCGAACTCACCGCTGGGGGAACTATTCACTCTTTTCCCGACGCCATCAAGGCAGAGAAGTTCAGGCTGTGAACCCTTATCCACCTGTGGCCACTTTCGCTAT
>CAYUEH010000952.1:0-1648 GCA_964442465.1 uncultured Laspinema sp.
CAACTAAATTTGTGGTATCAATTTTAATTTCAAATTCCGTTTCATTTCCCTGAAACTTTGCCGGTTTTATAGAAATCCAATCCGGTTTTGTTTTAGGATGATTCGCGTCGGGAGCAATTTCCCAACGTCCGGCTAATACTGTATCTTCCACCGGATTTTTGACCGTCAGGGTTTGGGTGAGGGTTTCTCCAGCTTGGGTGCGTAATTCTAGGCGAGTTTGGCTAAATTCCGCTTTAGGTAATACTCGGCATACCGAAATGGGAGTCAGGGCCTCTAAAGCTGCTGCTGCATGAGAAAAGCGATCGCCACTATTCGGTTCCACCATTTTCTGTAACCAGTGAATAAACTCGTCACTGAGATGGGGGACTAACTCGGCAAAATTGAGGCGATAGCTACTATCAATTAAACGGTTAATTTCGCTAGAATCGGTTTGGGTGAGCAGACAGATTAGGGTCACGCCTAACCCATATAAATCTGATGCTTCCGTGAGTTTGAGATTAAGTAATTGCTCCGGTGGCATGAAACCGGGTGTGCCAGAAACTACACTACTTTGCGCCACATCGCCGCCACCGATGCGAGCAAATCCGAAGTCAATGAGGTAAATAATATCGGTGCGATCGCCCATTAAAATATTTTCCGGTTTGATATCCCGGTGAATCACCCCAGGAACCCGGTTTTGCAGATAGACCAAAATTTCCAAAACCGCCAAGGCAATCTGTTTGATTTTCTCCGGGTCCAGACGCCGAAAAACCGCTAAAGATTGGGCATTTTTATAGTCATGAACTAGACAAAATCCCTCGGAGGTTTCAAAAGAATCCAGATAGCGAGGAATCCCGGGGTGACTCAGACCCTGCAACACTTTAATTTCCCGTTCATGAGCTTTGTAGGCGGACCAATCTGCACCGGGTTTGGCAAACTGAAATTGTTTAATCACCACAGGTTTTTGAGTTTTCAGATGGGTTGCCAAATAGGTCGAACGACCCCCGGCATAGTTATGACCCAAACTCTGAAGCACTTGATATCCATGACTAGAACAGTCCGGGAACTGAGGCGAATTAGAACCCGGGGTGAGGGTTGGACTCGACCCATTGGGGTTCTGGGATGGGTTATCCTTGCCCTTGAGGAGGGAGAACAGACTTCCGTTTCCGGAATCTCCTGTTTCCTCCAGTCCCAAGGGGGCTTTATTTCCGGCAACCCGTTGGGAGAGTTGTTTGAACCAGGTTTTCATGACTTTTTCGGCCATCACTTTAACTTGAGCAGCGATCCCTTTCTATTCTAGGGGATGGCTTTCCCCACCTGGGTGAAAATAGGGTAAAATTCCCGAGGAGATGGGGAGTGATGGCGGGAACGGAAGATTGGCCATCTCAGGGGACAGTTGGCGACAGTTATTATCGATTTCCAGTCTTTATATCAAGTTTTAGTGAAGGAATAAACCCCCATGAACATTAACGATTTTTGGAGCCTATAAACTATTCGAGATTATAAAATGGAGGAGATTTTTCCAAGTTATTTGAAGCGGGATAGAGGGAGTCTAAATCATTCTGAGGCTAAAATTAAGGAGTGGGAAGTAGCAGGGAGCAAGATGCTCCCACTCCTGAAAGAATTGTCAGCATGATTTAGGTTGACTCGCTATATCACTTGATCCAGG
>CAYUEH010000953.1:0-1643 GCA_964442465.1 uncultured Laspinema sp.
GCCAAACCCCCATTCATCATGAATATCGGCGCGGTTTAGTCTATGCAATGGCAGGCGGGACCGATAATCACGATCGCATTGCTCAAAATCTTCTGTACCTGATTAACTCGCATTTGCGAAACTCCCCCGACTGTCGGTTTTATTCGGGAAATGTTAAGGTCAATTATCAAGATGAGTTTTATTACTATCCGGATGCCTTTGTGACTTGCGACTCCCGGGACCGCAGCGATCGCTATGTCAAACGCTATCCTAAATTGATTGCCGAAGTCCTCTCCCCTAGTACCCAAACCTTTGACTTAGGGGAAAAATTCACCGATTATCAAAAGATTGACACTTTAGAAGAATACATTCTAATTTACCAGGAAACCCAGGGGGTAAAATGCCGTCGCCTTACGAGTCCAGATACCTGGGAAACTGAAGTCTATGGGGAAGACGATCGCATTGTTCTGAAAAGTCTGAACCTAGAGTTTGCGATCGGTGAACTCTATCTCGGCGTGGATCCGTAGATTTGCCTCCGTTTCAATAAAAATTTTTATGCATAAAGCGAAAGTTTATGGTAAAATAGAAAAAGAAGTTCAAAAGAAACCTGATACTTAAATATGGTAAGTCCCTTTGAAGTAGCCAATTACTTTATTTGGTTAGCCAATGAAACTGGCTCTTTTCTCAGCAATCTGAAGCTACAAAAGCTGGTTTACTATGCTCAGGCATGGCATTTGGCACTTGAAGAGTCTCCTTTATTTGAGGAAGACTTTGAAGCATGGATTCACGGTCCAGTTCTACCAACATTATATCAAAAATACGAGTCTTTTAGCTGGAAACCGATTATCGAGAATGTTGCCAAACCCACTCTCGACCCATCCCTTGAAAAGTTTCTTCAAGAAATTGCCGATGTTTACTTGGGATGCGATGCTTACGAGTTAAAACGCATGACTAATCAAGAAGATCCTTGGAAATTTGCTCGTGGCAATTTACCGATTGATGCTCCGTCAACGGATATCATTAAGAAAGAGTGGATGAAAGACTATTACGCAGCTCATGCCGAAGAAACCGAAGAAACCGAAAATTCCGCCGAATCCTACATCTAAAATCTCGCCTAAAAAGCTGGCTCCTCCACAAGGTATCAGATTTTCATTTACCTATTTACAAACTAACCATCCCAAATTTCCATGTAACCATCAGGATGCTAAGTATTTTTCTGTTTTGCTGGAAAGATTGAAAAATATTTCTACGATGACTTTCACAGAAATTACAGTGAAGAATGCTGCCAATCTACGATGCCATCCCATAGACTGGAGTGACCGGAGAGTGACAGAAAAGTGCTTTGGCATTCCTAATGAGGAACAGTTAGTAGATACACCTTACCAGTTATTTCAGGTTTCGGCTAACGAATATGGCAGAGTTCATGGGTTCTTTATTGAGGAGGAGAATATTTTTTATATTGTTTGGCTCGATCCAAACCATAACCTTTACTCATAATTTTGAGTAGTATTAATGAGAGGATAAACCCGCTTACCCTCAAACTTAGTCTTGTACTAAAAAAAATAAACTTTCCTCATTTCTCCACAAGACCCTGATATTTTTTCTCAAATTTCTTCGCTACAAATAGCAAAACCGCATATAAAATCAAGGTTTCTCCAAACATC
>CAYUEH010000954.1:0-1641 GCA_964442465.1 uncultured Laspinema sp.
GCAACAAACCTGCGAGGCAATCGATACCTACGGATTAGGAGATGCTGCCAAAACCCTGTATGAGTTTATTTGGGGTGATTTCTGCGATTGGTATATTGAATTAGTTAAGTCGCGGTTACAGGGAGAAAATGCCGCTTCCCGACGAGTGGCGCAACAAACCCTCGCTTTCGTTTTAGAGGGAATTCTCAAATTACTCCATCCGTTTGTTCCTCATATTACGGAGGAAATTTGGCATACCTTAACCCAAGCGGAATCAACGGCATCCTTAGCGGTGCAATCCTATCCGGACACTGATGCTAATTTGATAAATGGTGAATTAGAATCCGACTTTCAATTAATCATCGGGGCGATTCGGACCATTCGGAATTTACGCGCCGAGGTGGATATTAAACCCGGGGCAAAAATTAAGGCAATTTTGCAAAGTGACAGCGACAAAGAACGGGAGATTCTCCAGGCAGGGGAATCCTATATCCAAAATTTAGCCAAAGTTGCAGACTTGACCATTACCCCTGCTTTAGCGGAAGAACCGGAACAAACCATCGCGGGAGTGGTGGGAACTGTGCAAGTTTTAGTGCCTCTAGCAGGAGTGGTGGATATTGAACAACTCTGTGCCAAACTGGAGAAAAGTTTGGGTAAAATTGAGGGAGAAGTGAAATCTATCTCCGGACGATTATCTAATTCTAAATTCGTGGATAAAGCCCCTCCGGAAGTGGTCCAAGGGGCGCGGGACAACCTCGCAGAAGCGGAAAAACAGGGGGAAATTTTACGCGATCGCCTGCGTCAATTAAGAGGGTCATAATCCCCAACCACCCTAAGTGGTTGTGAATAGACCTCTTGCAAAATACCGGATTGATCCCCCCAACCCCCCTTAAGAAGGGGGGCTTAAGAGATTTATGCAAGAGGTCTAATGTAGGGGCGATTCGCGAATCGCCTCTACAGAGATAGAGGTCCTGCGTAAGTCGTCGCCCATTCCCATCCATCACCCATTCAAGCAGACTGTGATGATATATTTAGCTCAGGTGCAAAAAAAAGGATTCTTAGGCAAAACCGGGTTGCGATTACTCGCCTGTCAGAAAGCGGGAGATACCTGGGGTTTGGTGTCGGAAACTGAGCCAATTGTTACCACGGAAGCGAATGCCTTTGGGGAGGGGAGTCTGGTATTGGCGGATATTGCCAATACGGGACAAATTCGCAGTATTAAAGAGGCGACGGAATGGGCGATTCATCTGATTCAGCAATATTTGACCAAAGGATTTACGCCAGATTTTTTACAGGAACAGGCGACTGAAATTGAACAATGGCGACAATCTTTGACGTTACAAAGTCAGGAACTTTCCCGGCGAGCCCTTGAATTAGAAGCGCGCCGGGACCAACTGCAAACGTTAGAAGAAAAGCTCAAAAAAGAAGAACGCCGCTTGGAAATCTTGGCTCAAAAGTTGGAAGGGTCTTCGGAGGATATTAGAGATGAGAAGGGGGAAATAGAAGAGGGAAATAGGGGTTGACAGGGTTCGGTATTTGTGATAATTAATCTAGGAAAAGCCTAGGGATGATGGCTGAAAATCGGATGTTTTAGGCGGAACCCATGTTATGAATCAGGAGTGATTGTGTCGTTGATTCAAGCAGATCCCAGCAATTTTGCTG
>CAYUEH010000955.1:0-1636 GCA_964442465.1 uncultured Laspinema sp.
GGCGACGTTTAGCGGCGAGTTTGGGTTTAACTGTTGTGCGGTGGCTGCTGATGGGGTGACGGTGGTGGCGGGGGATAGTGTCGGTCGGATGTATTTTCTGCGGTTGGAGGGGTTGAGGGGTTAATATTACTGTGGACTATCTAATTTTGTTAGAATTACCGAAATATCTCAACTGATTCACTCATGGAAATTGCCAAAGTCTCGGAAACAGGACAGATTATCATTCCACCAGAAATGCGGAAAATCTATAGCTTGGATGTGGGGACAGAAATCATCTTGACTGATACAGGCAAAGGGATTTTAATTCAGCCCAAACAGCCTTTTCTTCCTACTACTTTAAATGAAGTAGCCGGGTGTTTGAAGTATAACGGTTCACCCCAAACCTTAGAGGATATGAAAGCGGCTATTCTCCAAGGCATTCAGGAGCAATGGCATGATTGCAGTTAAACCCCAATCTGGGAAAACGTTACCATTCTGTCTGAGAAGACTGGCGGGGTTTCCCTTGAGCTGTTTACATTATTTTTGAGTCAGACAAAAAATTGCCCCCTGATGTTTCCAGAAGGCAAAATAGTAGATACCAGCCCAAGCCATGACCACAAACCTAGAGTGCTACGGTTTCAAAGGCAATGGGTATGGGATGGTCAGAAGGAGGTAAAAAATTGAGTTTTTCAAACCCAATCACTTGCCCCTGTTTATCCTTCATTAAAATAACCTCATTCCCCGTTTCTTCAGCTTCAACCTCATCTTGAGGATTCCCAAACCAAACAACCAATGTATTGCCGGTGCGGTCATAGAATACTTTTACTTCTGCCATAATTGCTCTCCTTCCTTAATAGCACTGGTTCGATAGGCTGTAATTAAAAATCCTTCTCCATTTAAGCGTCTAGTCACCGCACAGACCCAACGTTTTGTACCATCATTACGGTAGAATAGGTAAACCTGAGCATCAGTGTTACTAAGACGAACTTCGTCTGGGTCGCTTAATGTATTTTGTACCTCGGTCAAGCGGTTGCTCATGATTGGATGCTTAACGGTGACAATAAACTGCCAATACTCGGCAGTTGTGCGAACCCAGAAGCCAAGAGGCGTGACGATTTCAAAGAGGATTTCAGGATTCGATGAGGAATCATCGTTCATAAGCCGATTCGGCGATCGCCACATTCATGGAAAAATCCACCCCTACATCAAAGTTGGCATCAATACCAATCAGATCCACCTTCGTCGGACTGGGTTCATCAATCCTCTCAATCTCCTCCCACACCGACTCTGTCCGGAGCGTCGAAAGCAGATGTGGGTTGTGGGGACTATCGGTGGGTTGCTGACTCATAAAAACACCGGAAAGCGCACAGCCCATTATAACCTCTTCCGCAACCCAAATCTGACATCGAGCTAAAGCAGGGGTTTCTTAACCCGATTGAGGTGAGGCGGCAAAGATTAGGGAAGCAACCGGGTTTCTACGAATGAAAATTTTACTTCCGACCCATATTTTTTATAGTTTATTCGTGGCAATACTCGTTGATGTACAACGGTTCGCGATGCCATTCGCGATCCAAATAACGGAGTTTATGTCAGTTCTTCATATCGACTCAACCGTTTATGATGATCAGCATTGACCTAACCTATAACTTCCATTATC
>CAYUEH010000956.1:0-1633 GCA_964442465.1 uncultured Laspinema sp.
AAAACTCAATCTGTTAATGAAATGCGTCAGAATTTGCTAGAATAAATCGAAGTAAAACCGGGGGAGGGAGAGAGATGGCTACTACCTTTGATGATGGCTATGCTTTGTTGGTTGGGGTCGGAGAATGCGAATACCAACGGTGGTCTTTGCCGGTGACGGTGAAAGATATTCAAGCGCTGTATCAAATTTTGATTACACCGGAACTCTGTGGATATCCTGAAGAAAATATCCGGTTATTGCATGATAAAAGCGCGACCAGATCTGGCATTTTAGAAGGGTTGGATTGGCTGAAAGTTAAGGCGCAGCAAAATCCAAATTGTACTGTGTTGATTTATTATTCCGGTCATGGGTGGCTGGATAAAAATACCGGAGATTACTATCTAATTCCTCATGATATTGCTCCAGATTCGGAGGAATTTGCGGGGTCTGCGTTGGCGGCAGAGGTCTTTACGAAGGCGATTCAGCAGATTGAATCTCAGCGAGTTTTGGTGGTGATTGACTGTTGCCATGCTCAGGGGATGGCGGCGACGAAAGGGGAGCCGATCGCCGTGAAAATTCCCGGGAGATTTGCGGAAACTGCTACGGCTAAAAGTTTGATTCATGCGCTTTCTCAAGGCAAAGGACGAGCCATTTTCACCTCTTGTACGGGGAATGAAAAGTCTTGGATGAGAAAGGATAATTTGATGAGTATCTACACTTATCATCTGATTCAAGCGTTGCAAGGGGCGGGAAATTCACCGGATGATACGGTGGTGCGTCTTTCTAATTTGATGAACTATCTCGCCAAAACTGTCCCCGAGAGTGCAGCGAGTGAATTTGGCATCACCCAAACCCCAAATTTTGATATTTCTAATGAGGATTTTGCGGTGGCGATCGGGTTGCTGCGGGGAGGAAAAGGATTACCCCCGGGAGGATGGGATGCGGTGAAGGATGAGGCGGAAGAAAAAATTCGCCAAGTAGTAGTTAAAGCGGGTCGAGATATGATTGGGGTAAAGGGAAACAATTCTTCCGGCAATAATGTTGCGATAGGAGGAGGGTCGATTCATACCAGCAGTCAAGATAGTTACACGACGAATAATCAAGGGTCAAAAACTTATCAGCATCCGGTTTATAACCAACAAGGTTCGACGAATTATCAAGTGGAAGGGGGAACGGTGTACACCACTCAGGGTGGAAAGATGTACAACACTCAGGGTGGAGAGATGCATATTGGCGATCGCATTTATAATCCCCCTCCGGAAAAACCCAAGGCAACGTTTGAAAAACTCATCCGGGGAATTGCCAAAAATTTCACTTATTTGGAGCAGATTCCTCCCTTTGATGCGGATGATATTTGGAAAATGGTCCGAGATGGAAATGGGGAAGGATTTGAACCCCTGGATTTAAAGGTCTTTCAATTAGTATTGAGCTATTGCTGTTATTACTACAATCATCGCATTACCCCAATAAAAGACTATCAAAATTGTGGGGAAATGGACTACTTGTATCAAGCTCGGCAGTTGAGTCAGACTGGCAGGCTTAGTCAAATCAATTCTCCGCTGAGTTCTATTATTAAATCTCGGGAACTGGCGGACATTATCCGAACAATGGAATAAACTTTTCCCACCCATTTTGCTCAGGTGAACGGCTATAG
>CAYUEH010000957.1:0-1619 GCA_964442465.1 uncultured Laspinema sp.
CGGGAGGGGAATTGTGTAGAGGGGTGCGTTTTCCGACGGCATCGATCGCATTGTTTAGGAGATGAAAAAATACTTGATTGATATCACTGGCATAGCATTCCACCCGAGGTAGTTTTCCATAGTTAATCTCGGTTTCAATGCCTTCTAAACGGCCTTTTAAAATTGAAAGGGTACTATTTAAACCTTCATGCAGATCCACATCTTTGATTTCCGCTTCATCCAAATGAGAAAAGGTTCGCAAGGATTCAACGATCTCGCGAATCCGCTTGGCTCCTCGTTTCATGGATTCTACGAGGGGAGGAAAATCCGCCATTAAAAATTCTAAATCTAATTCTTCCGCTGCTTCTTTTATCTCGGGTACAGGATTGGGATAGTGTGTTTGAAAGATCTGAATAAAGTCTAGCAATTCTCGAATATATTTTCCGGCATGATTCAAATTGCCATCAATAAAGGTGACGGGATTGTTGATTTCATGAGCAATTCCCGCGACCATTTGACCGATTGAGGACATTTTTTCGCTTTGAATTAACTGAGCCTGGGTTTGTTGCAAATCCCGTAAGGTTTGGCTGAGTTGTTGATTGGATTGGCTTAATTGTTGTTGGGAATGATAGAGTCGCAGTCCGGCCCTAACCCGGGCCAAGAGTTCCGCTGGATTGACGGGTTTGGAGAGAAAATCATCGGCCCCGGCATCGAGACCTTGAATGCGGTCTTCTAAATCAACTTTGGAGGTGAGTAAAATAAAAAAGGTTTGGGCTAATTCGGGGTTAGATTTGACGATCCGACAGACTTCTACGCCATCAAAATAAGGCATCACCCAATCGCAAATAATTAAGGCCGGATGAAGTTCTAAGGCAAGATTTATCCCTTCTTGTCCATCTTTGGCAACGGTGACTTCATGGCCTTCTAATTTTAAATCTCGTTTGAGGAGTAATCGGGTCGCGGAATCATCATCTATGACTAGAAGTTTATCCATAGTATTTGGCATTATTTATCATAAGTTTTAGGGATTCCATGTTTTATGTTAGCATGGTTTAAATCTGGAGGCAATCTAAGTTTAAACAGCCGAGAATTTGGCAGAATTGTCATGATTAATGGGCTGCTGGTTTAATACTTCTTGTTATGGCATTGTGCTTCGAGAGATTCCGAGAACTTGTCGTTGAAGCTGGGGGTGAGGTTATTCATGGGAAACCGGGGTAAGATGACGGTTAAGGTTGTGCTGCCCGGTCGTTCTTTCGTGCTAACTTCACTCTGTACGGAGATGTCTCCGCCATGAATTTCTACACACTTTTTGACAATGGCTAGTCCCATGCCGGTCCCAGAAATTTTACCGACATTCCGGCAGCGTTGGAATGGCTCAAACAGATGGGGCAGGTCTTCTGGGGGAATGCCGATTCCGCGATCTTTGACGTGAAAGATGGCTAGGTTTTGGCGATCGCATAGTTCCAGTTGAACTGCCATTCCGGATGGGGAATATTTGAGGGCATTTGAGAGTAAATTGGTTAGGATATGACGCAGTAATTTTTCATCCATACAGGCGGAGAGACTCGGTTGGGAGAGAATGAGATCAATCCCATGTAAGCCATTATCAATAAACTGCATATCCTCGACTAATTGCTGAC
>CAYUEH010000958.1:0-1616 GCA_964442465.1 uncultured Laspinema sp.
TCATCTCGGGGACTTTCGGTGCGTTTAAAAAAGGTTAAAACCGCTAAAATCCCATTGCCTCGGATAATGGGTACGGCAAAACTGGCTTTTAATCCCTGTTGTACCGCCATGACTGCATCGGCGAGAGGTTCAGTTTCCTCGGTCAAATTTTCAATCCATTCCGGTTGCCGAGACTCCCAAACCCGTCCGGGAAGTCCTTCTCCAACCCGATAAATAACAGGTTTCCGTTGCAGTCGGAACGCTTCCACATCGGGTTCTGGATAATACCAACCGGGACTATAGGTGAGGGATTGGTGATTTTCATCGGGAAGCCAAGCCTCTGCTACATCCCAATTAATGGTAATACAAATGGAGCGTAAGACCGAGGCTAAGGCACTTTCTAAATCCGGTGCATGACGGATGGCTTGATTGGTATCTAATAGCAGGCGAATTTCATCTTCACTTTGCTTGCGATCGCTGATATTACTAAAGGTACAAACCACTCGTTCAACTTGGCCCGATGCGTCGAGTTGCGGGTCCATATTCAGCAGCAACCAGACGGTATCTTTTTTCCCCCACCGACAGATTCCCGTGACTTGATTTTGCACCGGCTGACCTTGGGCGACTGCCTTATGAAGGGGATGCTGTTCTTGAATCGAAATCGTGCCATCGAGGGAGAGAATTTGCCAATTGAACTCGAAGGCATTTTTCCCTTGTAACTCGGATTCGGGAACATCTAACAGGTCACTTGCTAGGGGATTACTTAATACAATGGTGCCATTTTTATCCAGAAGTAAAACCCCAACGGACATATTTTCCACCAGAGTTCGGAATCGGGTTTCACTTTCCTGGAGGGCCTGTTCTCGCAAAAGGTGGGATTGATACCGGCGATCGACTAGGGAGGTAATTAGGGTTCCAATCAGCAAAATCAGCGTTCCTACGCCGATTTGCATCGCTAACCAGGATTGGTCCGCCCCTTCAATCCGTATCGCTTCTGGGTCAGAAATTGCTGCAAAACAGGTGGCCCACATTCCGGTATAGTGCATCCCGGCGATCGCCATTCCCATAATTCCAGCGCTGCCCAGTTTCACCCATTCCCGATGAGGACTGAGGGAATTGCGAACCTGAAATGCCAACCCTAACGCCGCAGTGGAGGCAAAAATGGCGACTGCCACAGACAGGGTGACGCCCCAGGGATTGTACTCAACCCTTGCCGGAACCTGGACTGCTGCCATTCCTAGATAATGCATGGATGCGATCGCCAATCCCATGACCACACCCCCTCCCACCAGGAGGCGGACCCTCAACTGCTGACGATTGTACAGCAACATCGCCAAAGCCGAAGCGACAATTGCATCCACCCAAGACAACAGGGTAAGCGGGATATTGTATGCCGTGGGGACCGGCAACTGTAACGCCAACATCGCGATAAAATGCATCGACCAGATGCCGGTTCCCATCGCCACCGCACCCCCCACACTCCAAATTAAGCGCGATCGCATCGAAGAGTTCGGATTAACCCGTCCCGCTAAATCCAACGCCGTGTAAGAAGCAACAGCCCCAATAATTAATGAAAGCGTGACTAAAACCGGCTCATACTGACCCCGAATTATGTCCATAATTGTCCCTGAGATTGA
>CAYUEH010000959.1:0-1613 GCA_964442465.1 uncultured Laspinema sp.
GCGATATAATTTCCCTGATTGGGGTAGATATATTGTAATCCAGGGGGATACTGTTGGGAATGGGGTTGAGGGTTACAGTAGCCCAGCATTTCTAGGGAAATCATCAGGCGAAGGGGTTCTCGTTTGGCGGCGAGTTCGGTGGCGTAGGCGGTACTGCCACATAAGCCATATTCTTCCATATCAAAGGCGATGAGGCGGAGGGGATAGCGGGGGGTTTCGGTGGCGAAAATGCGGGCTATTTCTAGTAAGACGGCGATGCCGGTGGCGTTGTCGTCGGCACCGGGAGAACCGGGTACGGCGTCATAATGGGCACCAATTAAGATGGGGGGTTTGGGTTTGCGGGTGCGATCGCCTCCTGGAATATCTAACACTAAGTTTTCATGGGTTCTGCCACTGATTTCAAAGGAGTGAGTTTCTACAATGCCGTATTGTTGGAACTGTTGGCGGATGTATTCTCGGACATAGAAATAGCCGCCAGTGGCAATGTAAGGGTCGCGACTGCGAACAACTTGGACAAGATGGGATTGCAAGTTCGCTTTCAATTTTTGGGTTGTCTCTTCCGGGGGATAATTCTCCTGCATAATTAGTCTGTTCCTTTAAAAATAATCAGCAGTTACCGGATTAAGATTCCGGTGTGGGTTGGCAACTGCTCTAATTTACGAGTTTTCCTCAAAAAATACCCCATGAGCAACGATCGCCGCTTGAGTGCGATCGCGCAGATTTAACCGATTTAAAATATGAGTTACATGATTTTTCACCGTTCCCTCAGTAATATATAATTCCTGAGCAATTTCCCGATTACTCGCACCTTTGGCAATGAACCGCAACACTTCCAATTCCCTCGGGGTCAATTCTTGCCATCCCACAGGAACATTCGGTTTGCGAAGGGGTGTTGTCGGAACTTTTGCCATCACTTTGGTGACTAAACCGGGTCCAATTTGAGTATAGCCCTTATGAACCGTGCGAATGGCATGGGCTAACTCTTCCGAGGGTGTATCTTTGAGTAAGTATCCTCTTGCACCTCCTCGCAGTGCCTCCGCCACCGACTCATCATCATCCACCGTGGTGAGTACCAAGACTTTCACATCAGGACATTGCTGACAAATTGCCTGGGTTGCCTGTACCCCATCCATCACTGGCATATAGATATCCATGAGCACCACATCCGGTTGGAGATGGTTCACCTGTTGAATGGCAAGTTGTCCATTTTCCGCCTCTCCCACCACCTGCAAATCCGTTTCTGCTTCCAGCAATGCCATCAACCCCCGACGAATCAAATTTTGATCGTCTACCAATAAAATGCGAATCATTGGGACCCCTTCACAAATGCACATATCAGCCGTAATCCGACAACCCATCCCTTCCGTTGGAGGCGAAGGACTTTGGGGGTAGGCGGAAAACTGGCATTTAGCCGATATTACGATGAAATCTGGGATTTCATCGAGGCGATCGCACCCCCGGAATTGTCGCGATCGCCAGAAATATTCCCCTCTCTTCCTCAATGTAGCACCCTATTCCCCCTGTCGCCGTTCCGGTTTTTCTCAATCAGGGTAAGCACTTGATACTAAATCCGGTTGATAAAAGCATTAAAAATTGTAGGGTGGGCAATGCCC
>CAYUEH010000960.1:0-1604 GCA_964442465.1 uncultured Laspinema sp.
GGTTGCTTCCCACTGACTAACTCACCCCCAAACCTGTATATTTTCGCAACTCAGGCGGCTGTAGCCCCAAAATAATATCTTCCCTCTCGACACCCTGACTTAACAACTCATCGGTCAAGGAACAGTCCGTTTGATTGCGCTGAATCCAGATTTTTCCGGAACGAATTTCCAGATGAATCAAGCAATTATAAATCCTTTGGGTTCCATTCCATCCTAAATCAACCACCAAATACCGATCCGCTTTGAGGTCAAAAACCGTTTCTGATTCAATTTCTCCCCCCAACAACGGAGAACCAGTGGAATACTCTGTCAAGAGTTTTTGAATAATCTCTCTATACTTCGCTACTCTATCCATTGTAAAATCACCTCATCGTTCGGTTCATAAGTTATCAATTTTAGACCATAAGTTTGGATGGAAAGTTGCGGCAATTGTCGATAAAAAAATGATTGATACGCAGTTATGGGTATGGCCAAATAAAGAGTCCGTTCCGGCTCAAGTCTTTCGAGAACCAAACGGTAATTTAAGAACTGACCCAATGCTAAATGAAAATCCAACATCGCCGAGTCATTCAAAAAACTTTTAATTTCCACGGCAATTTTTTCTCCGGTTCGCTGCACCCCTAAGAGTTGCTGCGCCCCTAAATCAATCTCTACGCGGTCAGATAAACCCAATTCTAAACGTAAGGGATCGTGGGTAATCTGCCATTCTTGTTTTTCTAAACCCCGTCTGACAGCATAGTGGAATTTATCTCTAGCCATTGTATCCATCCTAACACTTTTCAGCGCCTAGTTGAGGACAATTCTCCATTGTTCCATGAGTCGCCGCATATCCTCCCTACCCGTAGCGGCCAGGAGTTCTTGAATCAGGGATAAATAAGCCTGCACTCTTTGTTCATCTATAGCGGCTGGGTGGGGGATAGCATTCCGATTTTACCTCATTCCAGAGACTCAGAAACCGGGTTTCTTTGTTAAATTTTTGTGAAGCAACACCAGATGCTGCTATAGCGGTTCCCACAGTTATGAGGTACGTTTTTGGAGTGCGAGCATCTTGCTCCCTATTAAAGAAAGCGAGCAAGATGCAAAGCCTCCGGCATAGCTTCGCTTACCGCACTCCTTTAAGTGTCTGTACCTCATCACCACCCGGGCATTTCAGGAGTTGGGGTGTCGTCCCGAACATTGGCAAAAATATCATCACTCTCTAAGTCTATACCCTCGGCCACAAGGCGATCGCGAAAGGCATCAAACGCCTCTAAAATCCCCTCGGATTTCGCGGAAACAATTTTAGCAACAGGTTGATCCGCCTGAAAAATCACAAAACTTTCTCCAGCTTGGGCGCGTTGCAGATAATTGCTTAAATTTTGACTAATTTCTTCCAGGGTGATTTTATTCATCAATTAACATCGCAACTAACTGGCCGGACGAATCTAGTTAACTATTTTACCCCATTTTACCAACACTGAAACCTCAGAAACGGGATTGGTTTGTTAAATCTGGGTGAAGGAATCGAGAGACTGCCAGAAACCCGGTTTCTTTTCCGGCAGTTAGAAGCCCGGTTTCTTCCCTGAAAAGATAAGTTATAATAATTCTGAGACGCCAATTACCTG
>CAYUEH010000961.1:0-1602 GCA_964442465.1 uncultured Laspinema sp.
ACAAAACCGGGAAACATTTTGGCGATCGCATTGCCTAGCTCGTATTCAATTCGTTTTTCTCCTGGGATATCTTCAATCACTAAATAAGCAATTTGAGACCGATCCACTCGCATCCCCACCCGCCATGAATCATGAGATTCATAGCTGGGGAGTTTCACCATATCCGGTAGGGATTCTTTCAATCTGATGCCCTTGGATTGGGGGTCAACCCACAGGGTTAAACTCAGGGGAGTATCATTTTGAAAGGTCACTAAGGGGGGAATATCGGCAAACTGGGGTTTCGCCAATTCATCTAAACCCGAACCGCCTTTAATAATCGGTATAAACCGCTGCTCTCGTTCTGCTTGGGGATTAATGGTATCTACGACAATTCCCAGGGTATGAACGTATTTTTCTGTGGGTTCTACTTGTTGATTGGCAATTAAACAGGCTCCGTAAGAGATGGCATAAGCACTATTGGTGATATTAAAGGTTTGGTCAAAGCGCGGGTCGGTTTCATTGATGGCTAACGCTTCGGAAATGGCCCGTTGAACGAGGAGAAATTGGGAGAATCCTCCGACTAAAAAGAGGCGGTCAATTTCTAGGTTCTGTTGCTGTAACCAGATTTGTAAGCGGTTCATCACCCGGTGAATTCCGGCGGAAATGGGGGTAAAGGCTTCTAGGACTTCGGCGAAGCTGACGCTGTAGCCGCCTGCAAAGACATATAAATCGCGATCGCCATAAATATCTGGTTCTTTTAAACAGTTGATGAGTTTGCGCGTTCCTCGGCCATGAGAGCCAATTTTGACCGTTTCAAACTCTCGGAGTAAGCGCAGGAATTCCGGGTCGGTTTCATCTAACGGGTGGCCATGTTTGCGTTGGTAGGCGAGTTGGACACAGTGGCGATCGAAGGCAACTCCGGCAGAATCTAAACCGCAGTCGCCTTCTCCATCGAAATACAGCACCTCCACCTTTTTATCCCCATAAATCCGGCACAGACTCACATCAAAAGTCCCGCCTCCCATATCGCAAACCAGCAAATTGCCACTAAAAGGCGCAACTCCCTGTTGTCGAGCGCGGCGTTGGATTGCCCAGGCATAATAAGCCGCTGCTGCTACAGGTTCACTTACTAGATGAATTAGAGGTAATCCTAACTGTTTAATTAAGGTTTGGAGGGATTCGCGGCCTCGATTATAAATATCTCGCTGCCAAATTTCTGGAACGGAAACCACCAACGCATTGACCGCCCCTTGTTGGTTGATAAAACTATAGGGATTCTCCTCAGAAATCAGCAGTTCCCGCAGGTAATCTGCTGTGACGGTACTCGGCGTCCGATTCCCGGCAAAATACTCAGAAAAATCAGCCAACGGCAACCGCATTTTAAAATTGCCATAACTTTCTACCTCGGGATGATTCGCTGCGGTGGTGCGCGCCGCCATGCCAATTTCCACAAATCCCTCATCGTAGGCGATAAAGGAAGGGACATATTTATGACCGTCTGGCCCCCCATATTGGAACGCATCCAGTTCTCCAGTCGGACCCATGTAGGAGACGATTGAGTTAGTCGTGCCGAAATCGAGTCCAATGTTGTAACCTGTCATGATTCCTACAGTGTCAGGGGTG
>CAYUEH010000962.1:0-1593 GCA_964442465.1 uncultured Laspinema sp.
AAATCACATGACATTCAAAATTCTCAGCTTAGATGGAGGCGGTATTCGGGGAGTTTTGTCCGCCCGACTTTTAAAGCAAGTAGAAACTACTATCCAACAGAAGAAGGGACAGAAACTGCATGAATATTTTGATTTAGTTGCCGGGACATCCACCGGGTCAATTTTGACAGCGGGGATTGCTTGTCAGATGGATGCCCAGGAAATGATTTGTATTTACGAAACCTATGGAAAAGACATTTTCCTAGACTCAATTCGGAAGCAGCGAAAATGGCGGTTATTGAGTCAAACGTTTGGGAGCGATCTGTTATATCCCCATGTAGAGGGAGAGCGCGGATTAGCTAAAATCTTGGAAAAAAAATTGATTCACAAGACTTTGAATCGATCGCCCAAAATTAGCGAAATCGTTAACCCCGATATTTTGATTCCGGCTTATGACGTTTATTCCCGGAATACCACCTGGTTTTGTAATAATCATGCTCACCGGGACAATGGGTTTGATAGCAATGCTCAAGCATGGTACGACAACCTTGAACTCTGGAAAATCTGCACAGCATCAGCATCAGCACCCACATTCTTCCCGCCTTATGAGCTTCCTTACAATGCAGACAAAGGTCTACCCCATATTGATGGCGGCGTATCCTGTAATAACCCGTCATTAGTGGCCATTGCTCATGCCTTGTTAACCCAAAAAAAGAACGGTTTAACCTTGAACGATATTGCGGTTTTATCCATTGGAACGGGCAATACCAGTCGTCCCTACAAATACGAAGAAATCAAAAGATGGGGAGCCCTAGAATGGATTAAGAATTTGCCGAACATCTTCATGAATCCTCCGGCGAGAAATTCCGAAGATATTTGTCTCCAAATCTTAGAAAGTTCTGGAGGAGATAATTTACGGTTGAATTTCGATTTAAACGAGCAACTCGAAGGCGAACCCCAACCAGGCCGGATCCGACCCATCCTAGACAAGCCCTACAACAAATATATTGCTGAAGTGAAAAATGAGCGAAAAAAAATCAGCGAAGATATTGACAACCCAGAGAATTGTAAAATCCTAATAGAAGCGGCTGAATGCTATTTCGATTGTGGTCAAACCTACTATAAAGAAGCATGGGTTCCCGTTCGAGAAGCCACTCAACAGTTTATTGAATCCCATTAAACTAGGAAACAATAAATGGAGTACAATTTCTGTACTTGTCAAGCAAGTACAGAATCAATTTCTTGCAAAATTCTTTAGACCTCTTGGTCTAATCAGGATAACTGGACTCCCTTTATCCCGGATATCCGGTGATACAAACCCAAGTTTTGTGCCGGTGAACGCGGCCAACTTTCCGGTAAACGGGCCGATCGCATCCAACTGATTTCCTTGACTGCCACCCTTGGCGGTTATTTTTTGGCCCAGTTGCGGTAAGCCTTAGTGCAGCCTGCGCGCCAGCAAATTCCAACAAATAAATCATCCAAATCCGATGATTAAAAACCTACTTTTGTAAGGGATTTCCCTAAATAAAGTGGGGCATTAGAACTTTGGTAGAATTGGAAAAGCCCCCGGTGGAATTAAACATTTATTCCTCTGGCTTCCCCCGTTAAATAAAC
>CAYUEH010000963.1:0-1581 GCA_964442465.1 uncultured Laspinema sp.
TTTGGATGATTCAATTGATTACCAGAATAGGCGATCGCTCGAAGCGCGGCTACATGATGAAATTCGCATTATCTTATCTAAGTTCGTAGTAACGACTTCAGTCGTTATCTTCCCCCATCCCTAAAATCTCCCTCTCTACCCCCAACAATTCAACCCGTTGCCGAACATCCTCTTTATACTTACCCAAGAGAATGCGCCACAACATTCGACCCAAACAGAAAGAAGCACGCCAAGAAAACACCGCATCCCGGAGTTCTATTTCACTGCGTTCAAACCAAAAATGACCCATTAATCCCGTCAACTGAGTCAGCGGTAACCCCAACAAAATCCAAGAATTCTGAAACCACAACGCCGAAAACAGCAACCCATAAAAAATCAAAATCCCCACAACGTGCAACGCCACATTCATCGGATGCTGATGTTTAAGCAGAAAAATATCCCAATACTCCGTATCCTCTCTCACCTGCTGTCCCTGACTCCCATTCATCTGATCCCTAACTCCCTTCATCCCACCGACGGAAACAACACCGTCCCCAAGGGTTCACCACCCAGGCGATCGCTCACCTGACCCTCAGACACCACCGGAACCCCCTTGATATACACCGAGTGAATAATCTCATCGGAACCCCGCTTCACCATCCGAGGTTCCCCATCTAAAATTGGGTCCAATATTTCCACTTGAGGGGCGATCGCACCCTCCAACCCCAGAGGATTCAGCAACACCAAATCCGCTTTCCCACCCACCTTCAACACCCCCGCATCCAGGCGAAACCACTGCGCCGGTTCTCCCGTCACCCGATGAATCGCCGCCTCTGGCGTCATAAAATTTGTCGTTACCGCTTGTTTCAACAACGATAAAGCGCCATCATAATAGCCCAAATTCCGAACATGAGCACCGGCATCGGTAAACCCGGGCAAAATATCCGGATGTTTCATCATCGCTAACCGGGGTTCGAGGCGATCGTTTGCACCCGTCGCCACCCAGCGCAAATCTGTATCATACTGCTGCAACAAATCCATAAACAACTCCACAGGGTCCCCCTGCATTTTCTTCGCAACTGCTGCAAAACTTAACCCCTCCCAACTCGCTTCAGGACAACTCAAAATTTCCATCAAATTCAAGTCCCGATGAAAAGATTTGCGCCACCCATTTAACCAGTCTTTCCGAAACTGCTGCCGAAAGGTTTCCGACGCCCATAATTCCTGCCGTTCCTCTCGGGAATCACAACTATTCAATTGTGCTCCCGTAGAAAATTCTTCAAATAAAGGAGTCACCGGACCATCAGAATAAATCGTAAACGGTTCCGTCAGAGTTTGAAAGCGGACATTCCCTCGCAATAGGTGATTCCAAATCCATAAAAGCGTAGAAAACACCCGCCACATTTGGCGATTATGCACCGCATCCAATGCCGAGAGCACCGTCAACCGTAAAGGAGGTTGACCAATGCCTGAACCCAAGGCAATAATATCAAAAAAAGAAGCCAATCGCTGTAAATTAGGGGTAACTTGAAATACCCGATCGCGTTCCCGACACAAAGCAGCCAACCGAGCATATTCCTGCGGTTTAGCGTGTTGCGATGG
>CAYUEH010000964.1:0-1569 GCA_964442465.1 uncultured Laspinema sp.
AACCCTGCGCGGACGCTACCATATCTTGAAAAAACTGGGAAAAGGCGGGTTTGGCGAAACCTATCTGGCAGAAGATAGAGACATTCCCGGCACTCCTTACTGTGTGGTGAAGCGCCTGTTTCCTCAATCCAAAGATCCGGCTTTCTTGCAAACCGCTAAACGGCTGTTTGATAAAGAAGCGGAAATTCTGCACCGCCTCAATCCCTGCGATCGCATTCCTCGACTCTTGGCACATTTTCAAGAAAGGGGCGAGTTTTATCTGGTTGAGGACTTTATTGATGGCGAAGATTTCCAGAAACAAAACCCTTTGTCCCCAGGAAATTCGGAACCGGAATTGATTAACCGACTCACGGAAATTCTGGAAATTCTGGCATTTGTCCATCAGCAGCAGATGATTCACCGGGATATCAAACCGGCGAATTTGATGCAACGGCGAGGGGATGGAAAATTCTTTTTGATTGATTTTGGGGCTGTGAAAGAGATTGCCTCTCTCACGGTCAATTCCCAAGGACAAACGAGTGTTACAGTGGCGATCGGAACACCCGGATATATGCCCAGTGAACAAGCCGCAGGCAATCCCAAACCCAGCAGCGATATTTATGCCTTGGGGATGGTGATAATTGAACTCATCACCGGGATTCGGGCGGACCAATTGCCCAAGGATAGCCACAGCGGAGAAGTCTGCTGGCAGCATTTGGTGAATCTCTCTCTCCCTTTGGCGGAGGTGTTAGAAAAGATGGTTCGCTATGACTATCGCCAGCGCTATGCCTCGGCTATAGAAGTTCTGGAAGCCATTAAAAACTTAGATAATATGACGGTACCCACCATGCCATCTTCTGCAAGCCCTTCTCAACGGACAAAAATCCAAGGGTTTCATCCCATTCTGTTGGTTAAACGAGCATTACGGGGGGAACCCCCAGCGATTGTAAACCTGCTGCTAATGATTGTCGCTACGACAGCGGCAGTTTTGGCAGTTCCGCAAGTACAAAAATGGTTACCCCAGGAACCGATTCCACGGGTACAGGCAACGGAGTTTAAAGCCTATCAAAATGCCGAATATCAGCTTAAACTCAACTATCCCACTTCCTGGGAAATGGACAGTAAACGGAATAGCATCACCCACACCATAGTCACCTTTCAGATACCGGAAGCCGAGTTAATCGTGAGTGTGGAAGATTTATCCTCCCAACCGAAAACCTTTGGGCAATACACCGATAATTTTATGGACCAACTGGCGGCAGATATTCCGAATTTTGCTCATTAAAAAGAAGGAGAAACCACTCTCGCCCAGCCAACTGCCTATCAGGTATTTTATACCGGAAAAGTGGACAATATTCCGATTCAACGCTGGCAGGTTTGGACGGTAAAAGGGGATAAGGCTTATCTGTTCACCTATTCCGCCCATGCGCGGACTTATAAAGACCATTTACCCACAGTTAAAGCCATGATTGAATCAGTCCAAATTGATTGATTGAGCGACAACATTGGGACCCCACCCTAACCCTCCCCTTGGCCTAATCTTGTAGGAGTTTTGGATCAGGTAGGGAAAGAGTCTTCAGGGTTTAAGGA
>CAYUEH010000965.1:0-1551 GCA_964442465.1 uncultured Laspinema sp.
GCCCTTAACCCACCTGTTCTAAATACAGATTGAGGTCCTCGATTAACCGGGTGAGTTCCGCTTCCGTACTCAGGCGAATGCGATCGTCGCGCAGGGTAATCAGCACCTTGGCGGCAAAGGGGGTGGGGTAAATATTGGGATTGCAGAAAATTTCTAAAAACACATCCCCGGTAGAACGATATTCCATCGGTTTCTGGGGGGTGGGTTTGCCTGCACCAGCACCGGGGGTGGCTTTAGAAGCCACGGCTTTAAGCTGCTGCATCAGGTCGTTGATGGCCGTCTGCAAGTCCCGCGCTGCTTCGGGAGAGAACCGAAACGAGACGGAACCCTCGACTAAATTTAGGGTGAGTTGAGAACCAGACATGAGGGATCTACTTTTAATATTCGGTTTCTTTATGGTAAGGGGGAAGGGGGACATTGGGATCTGTTAACTTTCACATAAACCGAATGGCCTACAATTTTTGTAGGTTACATAAGGTTAAAGATCCGTGGCTACAGATAATCGGGTTGAAGTTCGCCGGGTACTCCTGATTACCCTAGGCTTAAATTTGGTCGTGATGGGAATTAAAGCGGTGGTGGGGACCTTGACGGGTTCCCTGAGTTTGTTGGCGGATGCGTTGCATAGCGTCACCGATAGTGCCAATAATATTTTGGGATTGGTGACGAATCATTTTGCCTCTCCCCATCCCGATCGCGAACATCCTTATGGACATCAGAAATTTGATGCAGTGGGGGCCTTGGGGATTGCGGCCTTTTTGGGGGTAGCCTGTTTTGAAATTCTCAGCAGTGCGATCGAGCGCATTTTCTTCGGGGATGGAACTCCGGTGGAAGTTTCCTCCAGAGAACTGTGGATTTTGCTGATTGTGTTGGGAATCAATATTTTTGTCGCCTTTTATGAACGGACCGTGGGTCGGCGAATTGGGAGCAGTATTCTGATTGCCGATGCCAAACATACCATGAGCGATGTTTGGGTAACGATTATGGTGATGGGGGGGTTAATTGCGATTACCTTTGCCGATCGCTGGCCTTGGTTGCAATGGGTGGATGTGATGTTGGCCTTTCCCGTGGCCTTGTTGGTGTTTAAAAGTGGGTGGGAAGTGTTGGCGGATAATTTACCTTGGTTGGTGGATAAAATGGCGATCGCCCCGGAGGCCATTCACGAAATTACGATGCAGGTTCCCGGAGTGCTCAACTGCCATGATATTGCCTCTCGTGGTGTGGTCGGACGTCAGGTTTTTATTGAAATGCATCTGATTGTTGATACGAACGATGTAGAAACCGCTCATGCCATTACCGAGGAAGTCGAAGCGTGGTTACAAGGGCGATTTTCCCCGGCCCGGATTTTGATTCACATCGAACCGCCTAGCTACCAATCCCCAGAGATTAGCTATGCGCCGGATTCTCCTGAATCCCTGGAATAATGCCTCTACTGGGCGCTCAACGCCACCACCTCCCAGGGGAATTTCGATTAAACAATCTGTTGTTTTCCACAGATTGATGTCAGTTTTCCACAGATTTTTGCCAGTTTTCCCCAACAATTAAAACGCTTCC
>CAYUEH010000966.1:0-1535 GCA_964442465.1 uncultured Laspinema sp.
CTAGTGCAGAGGTGTAAAAGAACATAACCAGCTATAATAAGAGTAAGAGGCAGAGGGGTCCCTATTAGGGGCCACGCATCCCGGTTCTATCTCGACTTAATCAATCATGCCTACTCCAAAAGCCAAAGTCTGTACAGTATCTCCAAGGCAACATCAGTTACTAGAACAAATATCGCGCCGGGCAACTAATCCACATCGATTAGTACAAAGGGCCTTCTTAGTCTTGTTGGCGGCTGATGGAATTAATAACACGTTCATTTCTGACCAATTGCAAATGAACCGGAATCAAGTCCGAATGTGGCGCTCCCGATGGGCTGATGCAGCATCCAGACTAGAGATAGCAGAAACCCCAGAAACTAGCGATAAAAAATTAATTCAACTGATTATAGATGTTTTAAGTGATAAACCTCGTCCTGGTAAGCCCGCTACATTTACAGTAGATAATATTGTACAAATTGTTGCAGTCGCCTGTGAACATCCATCCCAAAGTCAGCGCCCAATCAATGAATGGACCCACAGAGAACTGGCTGAAGAAGTGGTTAAAAGAGGAATAGTCAAAGAAATTTCCCGCTATAGCGTGGGTCGTTTTTTAAAATGAGGCAGATCTTCAACCTCACCGTTCTCGGTACTGGCTAAATACAACCCCTAAAGATAGAGAAGAATTTGAATCTCAAGTAAAAAACGTTTGTGAACTACATCAGAGCGCATCGGAATTGGCCCCAAATGGAGTGCATTTGATTAGTACCGATGAAATGACCGGGATTCAAGCGTTGGAACGAGCTTACCCAACTAAATCGATGATTCCAGGGCAAGTAAAACGGATAGAGTTCGAGTACATCCGACATGGAACCGTAAGTTTAATAGCCAATTGGGATATCGCTGCAGGACAAGTTATAGAACCCTCCATTGGTCCGAGGCGTACTGAGATAGATTTTGTCACCCATATCAATAAGACAATTGATACGGACCCTGAAGCCGGGTGGATTTTTATTGTTGACCAACTGAATACTCATAGGAGTGAATCCTTAGTTCAGTTGGTAGCCGAGCGCTGTCAGATAAATACCGACCTGGGTGTTAAAGGGAAAAAAGGAATTTTGGCATCGATGAAAACTCGTTCAGCTTTTTTAAGTGACCCCACCCATCGAATTCGTTTTGTGTATTTGCCCAAACACACATCCTGGTTAAACCAGATTGAATGTTGGTTCAGTATCTTGACCCGTCGCCTTTTAAAACGCGGAGAATTCACTTCGACCTTTGACCTATCTGAGCAAATTCTTAAGTTTATCGATTACTTCAACCGAACGAGCGCCAAACCATTCTTATGGAAATTTGAAGGCTTCAAGGAGTCTAACTAGACTGGCTATTTATTTTTGCACGTCTGTACTAGCTGTGGAGAGGTACTCACCTCTTTCAAACACAAATTCTGTCCCAATTGTGGAACTTCTTATAGAGATTCCATCCAAACAAGAAAGTAATAACGGTTGGAGAGATTGTTAAATTGGCTTCTATAGAACGTACCGCTTACCCGAGATTTA
>CAYUEH010000967.1:0-1529 GCA_964442465.1 uncultured Laspinema sp.
GATAAGAAAAATCGACTGATTTGCCATTGACTGCGATCGTCTCAACTTCCGGATGCGGAATCCCAAATGATTCCAGAGAATCTTTAACCGAGGGATGGTTTGGGAACTGATGCGTCAGGGTGGCATTTTTGCTTTCCGATGGTAGAAAGTCGTTCAGTTCCGCATGGAAACGAAATTCAGCGCGGTTCATAGGAGGGTAAAGATTAATTTATGATGCTTATTTTAGCAAATGCAATTTTATTTAACTAAAAACCTGAAATAAATTATCTACAAAACCCCTTGCAATCTTCAATCCTCTCCCTGATTTTTAACATACTCTCTCCAAACCGGATTGAGGAAAAATTGAGTGACGCCTTCCCGTTCCTGAATTTCCACAAAAAAGCGTCTATCGAGGGATTGCATCACTTTAAAAAACTCGGCGGCAGAGAATTGGGTCAGTTGTAACAGGTGCAGTAATGTCACGGGTTGGGTTGCCGTGGCAAGTTGGGCGATCGCCTTCTTTTCCGCTAACGTTAACCTCTGAAACTTTTGGTCTAATTGCGCCTGCAAAGGTTCCCATAAAACTGGCGTTTGATAGGTTGAAAATTCCGCTACTCGACCGCCACATAATTCTCGGATTGAGGTAGCGGTTAGCTCTAACCAGAGGGGATTACCGTGATAGAGATTGATTAAACTATCCCAGGTTTCTGAATCGGATAAATTTTGGTCTTGGAAGATTGCTTTCGCCGCGTCACCTAAACCCTGCAACACCAGCGATCGCACGGGATAGTTTTGCTTTTCCAATGTGGTGATTGCGATAGGTTTTTCATCGGCGATCGCCAGCACACAACTCTGATGAGTCACTTCGGCGATCGTCTTAAAAAACAGCCGATAATCTTCGTAAACTGATCCATCTTCCCCTGCTAGTTTGCCAGTATTGAAGGGAATTTGCAAATCATCGAGAACAATCAAACAGCGAGACTGACGTAAATGGTTGAGGAGTTGGGAGAGTTGCGTTTCCAGGCGATCGGGAATCTCGGCATCGGGAGAAAAGATCTGCAACAGATTGGCGAGAATCGCACCCAAATCCGAGTAAAACCGCAGACTGCGATAGATGACATACTCGAATTGATTTTGAATTTGTTCAATCAAACGCAACGCCAGAGTGGTTTTACCCATCCCACCGAATCCGAGAAGTGCCACCAGACGACAGCGATCGGCAACAATGGCGCGATCGAGAGTTGCGAGTTCCTCAGTTCGTCCGTAAAAATTGAAGATTTCCGGCGCGTTGCCTAAGTCAAGATGCGGTTGAGTTTGAGTGGGTGGAGACGGTTGTGGATGGGTAGGCGATCGGCGAGCTTCCGAGCAAAGATGAACATTATTAACTGTTACTTTATCACTAACAATAGCTGATGAATAATTATAAAAATTTGCTTTCTCTAATACCGCTCTAAAATTCGCCTTGCTAACCTCTTTCCCCAACCCCTGCGAGAGAAGTTTCCAGAGATCCGAACCCACATCTCTAACATGACCCTCACTGGCATAAGTCT
>CAYUEH010000968.1:0-1528 GCA_964442465.1 uncultured Laspinema sp.
GTCAACATGACTCCGAACCCGGTTGTGCCATCCAGGAGGCGATCGCAGAAGGAACTTTGGATTTTGAACGATTTTTCAGTTATCAAAAGCTGCAAAGCGAGTTAGCTTATTTGGCCCGAAAACAGGACCAAACGGCTCAATTAGCAGAAAAGAAACGCTGGAAAAAGATTCATAAACAAATCCGGAACCTGAGTAAAGGATAAAACAATGCGGTAACTTGGCAAAAGTTATGCACTAAACCCGGTTTCTGGGTCCCTTGCTGTGGGGTAAGAAACCGGGTTTCTTTCAACAATTTAGGCGATGTAACAGAAGTTGTCGCAGAAACCCGGTTTATAGGTCCCTTGCAGTAGGTTACAATCCGACCCGCCGCATTCCGTTCAAACGTCACCGACTTCCCAGTAGAACTGAAAATCCCCTTATCGCTGAAAGTGAGTTTTTTCTCGGTGTCATTGTTCTTTTCGGTTGAGGTAGTATGATTAAATATTTCTACGCATTTTTCTAAATCTTAACAGAGATGCTTCAGCTTCTTTCCTGACAGACGGAGAATCGTCTTCCAAATAATTCGTAATATGTTGTAACACTCTTTTGTCACACATTAAACTTAGAGCTGCTATCATTGTAGAGTAAACTTGATCCCTAATTAAACCTTTAGACTTACTCCAGTTTTCTAACCCCTGTAGTAACAATTCAACGCCTTCTGGATCTTTAAATCTACTTATTTCACCTGTGATTTCACCTACTCTACTGAGAAAATTACTTCGGGCTAAAACATCTTGATTTGAAAAATCTACGGGCTGTAAAATAGTAGCTTTAAAGTCTGATAGAGCCTTTTCATTAAGCTCATTATTGTATTTGCGTAAAGCCACAGCGGTTTGGCATTGGTCTTCGTAAATATATCCATCTTTACCCAAGTAATAGGCATTGGTTTCATAACACTCTGCTAAGGTCAACATCATATCAGTCAAGTTTGTATACAGAATAGAAGGCAGTTCCCCTTCACCCAAAACAACTACTGGCAATTTTCCTCTGTGAAAGTCAATAAGAGGAATAGCACAAAAATCACAATTTGATTGAAGAAATTTAAACAAAGGGCTTGTTTCATACCATTTATTTTCCTCCATTGCAAATTCTTTTAAAACAAATTCATTCCATTCTTGACTATACTCAATAGCGGTAGAAAGAGGCAAAATTTCCAGTGCAGGAGGAAAGCATACTGCCTTAGCAGCTTCTTCCGTTCCATTTCGCCACTGGTAAAGCGTATAAATTTCTTCAGGTAGTTTATATCCAAATTCGGCTTCCACTGCCTGAATTTCGGCTGATGTAAGTCCGGGCAAAAAGGAATCAGCATACTCTGGTTGATGTTTCCTTAGCCAATTCATTATTCTTTCTAATGCTTCAATTAAATTTTCCACGTTTGAAACCTCTTAAAAAATAACAATGCGATCTAGTCACTGACAAACTTTTAGGATCCGTCGTCACCGATTTCCCAGTAGAACTGAAAATCCCCTCCTCGCTGAAAGATAGTTTT
>CAYUEH010000969.1:0-1520 GCA_964442465.1 uncultured Laspinema sp.
ACCCTAACCCTCCCCTTGGCAAGGGGAGGGGACCGGACCCTAAGTGGCTCCAGGGTTTACCCTGGCCCCCGGGATTAGATATC
Source organism: uncultured Laspinema sp. (assembly GCA_964442465.1). Taxonomy (GTDB): domain Bacteria; phylum Cyanobacteriota; class Cyanobacteriia; order Cyanobacteriales; family Laspinemataceae; genus Laspinema. The sequence continues at coordinate 84 of CAYUEH010000969.1, forward strand.
CGGAACCATGACATTTAGACTCAGGGGAACGCATTCAATTTCTATGGGTGTGGTTCCTCTGAGTTCCCCATCAACCGTGACTTTTTGAGGGGGAGTTGTGGTGACTTTGATGCGATTGGTCCGCAGGTATAAAATATCATTGTGTTGAGAAGCGACTCCCCGTAATGCGCCCGTCATCAAGCTAGAAACGGCTCCCAAGGTGCTCATTTCGGTCTGGGTGGATAGAATCGTGACATCGAGCAATCCATCATCGGGGATGACGCCTCCAGGTCCTTGAGCGAGGACGGAGGTAGGTGGTGCAGCATTGGCAACGGTGACGGCGATCGCCCGCAGTCTGCTGATTTCTCCCTCCATTTCTAGCTCGACTTCAAAGGACTGGATATCCCAGAGTTTCTCGATTCCGGCGACCAAATAAGCCATGACTCCAAACCAGTTTTTGGCCTCGCGATCGGCTTGTTCGACGGTTTCGGCTTCCCATCCAATTCCTGTGAGCAAAATGCTTGGTTTGCCATTGCAAGTTGCCGCATCGATCGCCCGGATGAGTCCATATAAAATCGTCTGACAGGCATCGGGTATATTTGTCGGAATTCCCAAGGCGCTGGCAAAAGCGTTGGCAGTCCCTCTCGGGATCACTCCTAAGGGAATTTCTGTCGTAATTAAGGCTTCGGCGACCGCAGAAACGGTGCCATCGCCACCGGAGGCAATCACGAGATCAACTCCTCGATCAATGGCCTCCTGCGCCAGTTGCCTGGGTTCTAAATCAGGTTTCGTATAGCGGATATCCAGTTTAATTTCGGGTTCTAAAAGTGAGAAAATCTGTTTGAGTTCGGCCTCGGGATCGCCTTTCCCAGAACAGGGATTAAAAATTAAGCAAGCTGAACGGGTGCTCATTCGTTTTCTGCGGTTCCTTCTTCAGAGGTTTCAAGGGGATTCTCTAGGGGTTCGATATAGTGGCTTTCGATGAGAAATGCCCCTTTTTTAAAGCGGACGCTCCAATATCCTCCGGGTTTGCGATCGAGGATTGTCCCTTCTTCCCCCAAGCTGACGGCATTGGGTGGACGGAGCATGGGGATGGGTTCTGCGGTTTTGAGGTAGGCGGGTAAGGCGACAATCCGGACGCGATCGCCGAGGGTGAATTCTTTTGACATTGCTTTGGGAATTTAAGAATTGATCTCTTAAATTTTAAAGGATAAAATCCATCTCGTCCCAACGGACTAAAGGGTGGTATGATTAGACGGTAGAGGTGATCGGGCGTTACCGAAACCCTTTTTCCTAAAAATCTATTCAATCCGCTCCATAATTAGGGGTATTAATCAATGACATAAGCCACAAATATATCCGGGAGAGAACCCATGCGATCGCCCCTTGTTAATCCGGTGGCTTTTGATAGTGTAACTCTCCCTATTTCCAACAGGCGGGCCAATTCTCTCCAACCGC
>CAYUEH010000970.1:0-1505 GCA_964442465.1 uncultured Laspinema sp.
GAGGGGGAAAGGGGGAGCCTTCCGGAATTTTGCAAGGGGTCTATTATCTCTGGTTCAAGGCAAAACTTTTTTCTGGAAATTCCATAACATAAGATAAATTGAGACTGCCCTGGCATTGACTAACAAGCAAGGGAATAGGCCAAAATCAACCGTGAGGGTATTGAAGAGAAATGATATGCCAAAAGCCACATTAGAGGATTTAATTGCCTTACGGAAGCAACTCCTAGAGGATGGTGAGCTAGACCTCAACTATATCGTCTTAGTCATTGCTTCTTGTACGATCGCCACAATGGGCCTGATTAATAATAGTCCAGCCGTGATCATCGGCGCAATGATTATCGCCCCCCTGATGATGCCTTTACGGGGAATTGCTTTGGGAGCATTAGAAGCAGACTTAGAGTTACTTCGCAAAAGTTTAATTACCCTGGGGGTGGGGACAATTATTGCGATTGTTTTATCCTGGATGTTAGGCCGGTTAGTCAACTTACCTATCTCCGAATTTAAGTCAGAAATGCTGGCCCGGACCCAACCGAATTTAGTGGATCTAGGAGTGGCGATCGCCGCTGGAGTCGTCAGTGGATTTGCGAAAGTTCGACCTAAAATCAGCGATGCTTTAGCTGGAACTGCCATCTCTGTTGCCTTAATGCCACCCTTGTGCGTCGTGGGTTTTAGTCTGTCCCAAGGCTACTATCTCGGGAGTTGGGGAGCATTTTTGCTGTATTTTACCAACTTTTTAGGAATTGTCCTCGCCTGTATGCTTGTGTTTGTTTGGGGAGGATTTTATATTGAAACTAAAAAAATTGGGCGAGCATTAAGCTGGACATTAGCCTTAACCGGAGCCATAGTGATTCCGCTGTTTTTAAGTTTTTGGAACTTACTCAGAGAAGCCGACCTCAGAGCAACACTCAAGGACATCCTCAAACGGGAAACTATCACCGTTGGGCAGCAAGTCAGTGTCTTAAGAGCCATTGAAATTGATTGGAACCAGAACCCCCCGGAAGTTTACTTAAACGTTCAAGCCAGAGAACCCATTACCCCCAAACAGGTGCAACAAGTCGAAGAGTACCTTTATAGCCGAATTCGACAACGATTTACCCTAGTCTTTCAAGAAAGTCAAGTGCGAGAAGTGCGCGCTGTCATGGATCCGGTGAATCCGGACTCCGAGGGACCCATTGAGATTCCGGCATCCCTGCTGGAAAAACTACAATGGTCCACTCCAAAAGATACCTCCCCCGATCCGGTAGAAACGCTAGAGGAACCGGCATTGGAAGATCTCCAGAACAAATCTGGCGATCGCCCTCCCCAGCCTAGGGAACGATAGAGTAAGGTAGATAAGTCATGGCAATTTGTTATTTTTAGGAACCCGTTCGATGACAGCAACCACCACTCAGCTCAAACACGAAGTCAAAGACCTTTCTCTAGCGCCATTAGGTAAACAAAGAATTGAATGGGCGGGACGGGAAATGCCCGTTCTCGGACTGATCCGCGATCGCTTTGCCAAAGAA
>CAYUEH010000971.1:0-1503 GCA_964442465.1 uncultured Laspinema sp.
AATCGAGTATGATTGAAGCGATCGCCTAAAAAAAAACGCGGCGTTTCCTCCGGATCAAGGCGATCGCATTGAATGCTGCATTTAGGGGTAAAGCATGAACGTTTTTGCGAATGAGGGACAACCGGATATTTACCGAGGCTTTGAACGAATTTTAGTGATTCAACGCAGAACTGAATCTGCCTTAGAAGTCGCAGAGCAAGGACGAGCCAAAGCCGTTGAGCATCTATTAGCCTCCCGATTAGGACCAGAGGGTAAGTGCCACGGGCCCGTAGAACCCCCGAGTCTTTATAAAATTAAACAAATCGCTAAAGCTCAAAATTCGACTTTAGTTTATTATTCCCTGATTTATGATTATCAACAATTTTATGAAATGTCCCGGCTGCAAATCGGGCTAAATACCCTCTACGCTTATGCCACCGAACTATTTATTTGGGTAATTTCGCCATCAGGGAAAATTAGCTTTCGTCAAGTAGACCTGCAATCGTTATGGTACGAAGATAATACCTCCCTGGCAGGACTGGTTCGCAGCGTCCGGGAATTAATTAATGTGGGCTATAGCGATCGCGAACGGTTGCTTTGTCGTCAGCAACTCCAGTGCCTGTATCAAATCCTCCTGGAACCCATCGCCGATTTACTGCCCAAGGACCCCCAAAAACGGGTGACGATTATTCCTCAAGATTTCTTATTCCTCGTTCCCTTTGCGGCATTAATCGATTCCAACGGTCAATATCCCATTGAAAAACATACCCTACTCACCGCCCCCTCGATTCAAGCCTTGGGGGTGACCCATCGGCAGCGAAAACCTCTCATTGAACGAGAACTCGCCCTTCAGACTGTCGGAAGTAATAGTAGTCTTCATGGCTGTTTCCCCCGGGAATCCCCTCAAGAATGCCTCGTCGTCGGAAACCCCACCATGCCCAGCATTTGTTTGGAATTTGGGGAACCTCCGGTGCAATTGCTACAAATTCCCGGGACTCAACTGGAAGCTGAGGCGATCGCCCTGGTTCTGCAAACTCAACCGATTACCGGCGATCGCGCCACCAAATCCTCTATCCTCCAAAAAATGCGTTCTGCCGATATCATTCATCTGGCTACCCATGCTTTTCTCGATGATATCGAAGGATTGCAATCCGCGATCGCCTTGGCAGCGAGTCCCAAAACTCATGGACTCCTGACCATTCATGACATCCTCCACTTAAATCTCCAAGCTCAACTCGTCGTTTTAAGTGGCTGCGATACCGGCAGAGGTCGCATTTGGGGAGATGGGGTCGTGGAATTATCTCAGGCTTTTATCACAGCCGGAGTCCCCAGTTTACTCATGTCTCTCTGGTTACCCCCCACCCCCTCCAACCTCGATTTTATGAAAGAATTTTATCACCAATTCCGGCAAACCTGTGATAAAGCTCAATCCTTAAGAACCGCCATGTTAACCACAATGGAACAGTATCCCAACCCCCGAGAATGGGCGGCATTTACCTTAATTGGCGACGCCTAAATTTTCCT